>JBDNIM010000378.1:0-5670 GCA_041688295.1 Bacteroidia bacterium | reverse complement strand
TTTTGGGTTGAGATTATTGAATCACAACTCGTTTTGTTACTGTTACGCCATCTGCTACTAATTTGATAGTGTAGATACCTTTTGCATTGTTGCTTAGGTTCAACTCAAATTTGCTCGTTGCATCTGTGTAATTTTCGCTGATTACTCTTTGTCCCATTGCGTTATAAACTTCGATTGTTGCATTTTTAACCAATGCGCCTTTCATGTCTATGTTCACAAAACCTGTGCTTGGATTTGGATAAACACTAACTGTTTGCTCAATTGATGTTGCATCAATTCCAACTGTACTATTGATACATCTTGGCCAGTAAGTGTATTGAACCAATCTTGTAAACTCTTGAGAAGTGTTATTACTTGGGTCAGTTACTCTGTAAGTGATTGTGTATATACCTTCTTCAAATTTGTTTACATTTTGATTTACAATTGTAATCAAAGGTTTTAATGTAGCTGGATCGTAATAGTTATCAACTGTGCTAATTCCAGTCATTGGCCAAATATCTTCGCCTACACATCCTTTGATAACTCCACCCCAAATTGTTGGTGCTTTTGTATCAACAACTTTAACTGTTCTTGTTTTACTTGTAATATTTCCGCTTCCGTCAATGGCTTCGTAAACCTCGGTATAAGTACCCAACACATTCTCGTTAACATTTGATGATTTTAATACTAAACTAACTTGTGTGTTTGGATAGTAGTTGTCTGTTGCTAGCGGAAATATTGATGCATAAGCAGTTCTTACTTCATGGTTAACAATATCAAAAGTGTTTAAGTTAATTACTGGAGCAATAAAGTCATCCACTCTGTAGTTTCTTAAAACTGGTGTTGCTATGTTTCCCTCTCCGTCTACTGCTGTGTAAGTTACAGGGTATGTAGCTCTTACTAATGTATTAACTACTCCGTTAAAGCCCCATGTTCTTGTCAAAACTGGCATGTTGTCATAAGCATCCATTACTGTAGTTTGGTCAATCCAAACTGAACTAATTTGAACTTGAGTTGGTCCTTGTGGATCAATTACTGGTGCTTTAGTGTCTTCTACACATACATTTCTGGTTTTTGTTACATTGTTTCCTGCTACATCCTGTACATAGTAAGTTAAGATGTAATTTCCAACCATACGCGTATCAACACTGCCTGTTACAACAATAGATGATGTTAAGTTAAATGGCAATTTGTTGTCTGTTGCAGTTGCACCTGGGTCTGTGTATGGAGCATTTGTTCTGTCGGCCTCGATACAACCAGTTGAACCTGGATTCAATGTTAAAATTGGATTTGTTAAATCATTAACAACAATAATTGTTCTTATAACTGGCACTGCTCTGTTGTTTGATTTATCTGTAACATTATACTCGTAAGTATAAATACCTGTTACAGCAACATCTAAATCATTGGTAGTTACAATTCTGTTTGTAATATCACCTTCTGACGGATCAGATGCTGTTGCACCTGCATCAGTGTAAGGAGTTCCTACTTCTATTCTTACAGTTGAATTACCCAATAAAGTGATTACTGGTGGTTGATTGTCGTTTGCTAAAACCAAAGTGTAATCTTCAATTTCTCCTGCTGTCAATGGACCGCATGAAGTGGTTGGTTGATTATGGTAGTTAGTTGCCACTCTCATTCTTGTTACACCTTCAAATGAAGCATTTAATGCTGGTACTGTAAATGTTGTACTCAAAACTTTAGCGAAAGTGCTTGCTTGAACAAAAATCTCTTCGCCTGCATCTGTAAAGTCGCCATCAATGTTCCAATCAATCCATACTTTGGTGTTTGCTGGGTCAACATTGCTTACTCTTGCTACTTCTAGATTATATGTTTTTCCAAAAGTTAAGGCTGCTCTGTTTGTTGATGTGAAATCTGAATATGCTATATCGCCAGAAGTGCTGAAGTTGTTAATCAACTCTGTGTTGCCATCTTTTAATTTAACATTGTTGATACCTACATCTGAACTCAATATGATTGATGATGGTATGCAATAATCCAATACACAAATAAATTTGTTTTTTACAACTGTTTTTGTTGTTGCACTTGGGTTAGTGTTGTTCCATGCTTTTAAAGTCAAAGTGTAACAACCTGATGCACCAAATTTCAAAATTGGAGTTGGGATACTATCGCCACGAGTGCTTGTATAATTAACAAATCCTGATCCTGATGAACCGTGTGGTCCTGTTGGTGGGTTCATTAAAGTATAAGTTGTTGGGAATATTGTCCACTCAAATCTGTTTGCGATATCAGAAATTGGTTTTAAAACCACTAAATCTCTGCCAACAGTTGGTCTTCTTGTTGATGCTACAACATCTAAATTGGGGTGTGATTGTGGCGTTACAACTGTAATTGTTTTACAAGTTGTCGCTGTTCCAACACATGATTTTACTATTGCGCATACATTATAAGTACCGCCCGTTGTAAAGGTGTATTTGAAATCTTGTTTTGTTCCATAAACATCACCATCAACTGACCATTCCCATGTTGGTACACCAACAACGCCTGGCGTTGTGTTTGTAAACAATACTGGAACATTCTCGTAACTTGGTGTTGTTGTTGGACTAAAGTCCGGATTGGTTACCGTTGCTGGCCCTAGTTGAGAGGTGTAGAATCCTGCAAATCCTGAATCAATTCCTGCTGCATCTGATGTAAATAAAATATACATACTTCCGCTATATGCTGAAACTTTTTTAGGACCTCTGTCATTTGAACTCCATGATGCTAATAAAGTTGTGTTTGCGCCTCCTGGTGATTTTCCATCCCAAACTTGTAATTTATCGTTAGCATCTTTCAACTTAATTTGTGTCATTGTTAAATCAATTCTTTGTGCATTACATGGTGTAATTCTGATGAATGAACGAGCTCCTAAACCTTGATTGTTAGAGTAATTCAAACCAGGGCCTCCATTGTCAAAAATAGTTCCACTTGGGCTACCTACAACATTGTCCCCGTTTGGACCAAAACTTCCAAATCCTAACAAATATTCTGTTGGTAAAGTTACAGTGATATAAAATACTTTTCTTGTTGGTGCTGACGCACCTCTATCATTTCTCGCTGTCAATACAACAGTGTAAACACCTGGATAATCGAATGCAAATTCTGGATTTTGTGTCAATTCATTCCAACCTTGACCAAATGGGTCTTCCCATACACCTTCGCCAACTCTTGGCACTGCATAATCTGCATTTGGGTCATTGATGTAAGTTACTGAATCATAAATATCCCACTCCCACTCAAAAGGACCATTTTCTGATAAATCAAAAAATCTTACTGACTCATATTGTTCTATGGTTGTTTTTGATGCAATAAAATCAATGATAGGAACCGCTGTTGGCTCTTTTACTGTTAAGCATTTTACAGTGCTGTCTCTGCCTAAACAATTTGTGCTTCTTAATTTAACGCATTTTGTTCCTGCTGTCGTCCATGTACCACCATTGCCAGATGTTGTTGAATAATTTGCTCTTACGCCTATTTGCTCAAAAGAACCATCATTGTTTACATCCCAAGCATGCTCGGTGTATCCTGATTGGTTGTTGTTAATAAAGTTTACAACTGTTTTTACCCAAGCTTCTGCTGGGGCTGCAAAATTTGCTGAAACCGTTGATGGCAATACTAAATTGATGCTAAAATCGCAAGCCTCTCCGTAATTAAGTCTATAATCAGTGCAGCCAGTACAACCGGTTGCAGCAGACATTGTCACGAAACTAGCATCCGCGATTACTCTTAATCTTGTTGCTCCTGGAGTGATGTTACAAGGCAGAGTAAAGTTTCTTGATACTAAAGATCCTGGTGTGTTACTTCCTCCATTGGAAGCAGGCCATGTTCCTAAAAACTCGCCTGCATCAATAAAATCTTTGTCATTGTTGTAATCAATGTATGCTCCAAGATTCGCATTGTATCTATAAGTAGAGGATATATTTGCATCAATCGTGTAAGTATTTCCTGCAGACAAATCTATTGCATTGCTAGGTGAGTTTACCAAACGCCATTCAGAACCGCATGAACCAGAGTAATTCCAACCATCTGCTGGTTTGTTGCCAATGACTGTGTTCCCTGCTCTAATTCTTACTTGTTCTAAAGCGATAATGTAGGCACTAGACGAATACCCTTGATGATAAGCTCCATGCGCATTGCACCATGGTGCTTGGGCAGTTAAACTGTTTAGAATTCCTGTTGCCAAGAAAATTAACATCAGTTTAATGAATTTTAATTGTGTAATTGTTTTTTTCATGTTAAATTTAAAATAATTTAGGTTTCAAATCTAAAATACTTTTTTAATATAAAAAATTTTTTTTTATATTTTTAATAAAAAATGACACTTTTATGACATTATTTTTGAATTATCACAATAATTTGTCCCATTTTGATTACATTGTCTTGAAAATTGTTCCAATTTTTAATCTCATCTACCGAAACATTATATTTTTTTGATATACTGTATAGCGTTTCTCCTTGTTGTACAATGTGCTCTAATTTTAAATCTGAATATGTTGCTTTTACTTTTAAGGTTTGGTTAATATATAAACTCTCACTTTCCAAATTGTTTAGAACTTTCAATTCTAAAACGGTCATATTATATAATTTTGATATTGCATAAATTGTTTCGCCTTGTTTCACTTTATGCTCTGTGGTTTGAATATTTTTTAAATTTACCCTTCCTGTATCAGGCATTTGCTCGGTTTTACTTCTTAAATTAAGCGTTTGACCGGGCAAAGCTTCCGTGCCGTCTTCCATTTTATTTTTTTTATATAACACATTTAATTTAACTCCAAATTTTTGAGAAATCAGCCACATATTTTCACCAATTTCTACCTTGTGCGATTCTATACTTGCTTTTCTTTTTTTGGGTTTTAGATACAAAACATCCCCTGGAGCAATTATTCTGTTTTCCAAATCATTATACTTTTTTAGTTTTCTTTCCGATTTATGAACCGACTCGGCAATGGTTTCGATGGTTTCATTTGGTTGAATAATTTTATAAGGTACTTTATTGTTAACAACTTCAATATTGGGCATTTGTTCAAAGTTATACGGATTAAATCCATTTGAAACCAAGGTGTCAAATTTTGCCAACTGATATTTTTCAATAGTTGATATTAATAAATCTGCATATTTCTGATTTGTGGCATAACCCGCAGCTAACAATCCTTTCGACCAACCTTCATAATCTAGTATATTTAATTGAAATAATGAAGCATATCGCTTTCCATTCACAAGAAATAAGGAATGGTCTTTGTAAGATTCTCTAGGATTTCCATAACAACGAAAACATTCTTGAAGCGCATCGTCATCCTCTAAAATAGTGCAACCTGTCCAATCTTTTTTACACTTGATGCCAAAATGGTTGTTTCCTTGTTTTGCAAGACGGCTATTTCCTAACCCACTTTCCAAAATCCCTTGAGAAAGCGTGATACTTGCAGGTATCTTATATTCTATCATTTCTATCATTGCAACACCCTTAAAACTATCAATGTATTGTTTAGCCAATGAAGGCTGGGCATAGGTTTCCGATATAAAAAACAATGTTAAAAGAACAATGAATGTTTGAAAAAGCAGTTTCATAAATTTTTAATAAAAAGCAAAGCTACATTGAAATGTAGAAATAAGTTTGTAATTTTGTCAACATTTATTATCGTAAAATGAAAAAAATCTTATTTTATTGTCTTTTAAACATAATTGTTTTAGGCG
>JBDNIM010000377.1:0-2318 GCA_041688295.1 Bacteroidia bacterium | reverse complement strand
TTTTTAAATTACTTTTTCTAATAACTAGAAAGCGTACTTTTTTGTATAAAATGTCAAAACACTTTTCGGCTCCGTCCTCTCCTCTTTTAAATGTCAAAACGAATTTATTGATGTAATCGCCAATGCTGTTCGCTTCATATCTTCAATTTATTAAAGCCAAGTTTTTATTTATTGGACAGAAAACCTCCATAATTGGACAGTTTGGATATGTTATTGAAGTTAAGTCCCGAATTAATTTTTAAATTTTGTTGAACTTCTACTTAATTTTTTTTGAAAAGAGTTTGATAATCCAATAATTTATATTAATTTAAATGCTTGATTACATAGAAATAAATTTAAAAAAAGACTTAAAAGCATATCGCTTCCGTCCAAGCTGGACTACTTGCAAAGCCAATTGCATCAGGCGAAATTGTATATATGCAAGCTTAGTGAATCAATAGAAGAGAAAATAGCAGTTTTTACCCATCATTGTCCCACATTCATGAATTACCCGGCACAATACAAAGGCGATATACTGAATGAGGCTTTTGCTGTGGAATTGTTTGATTTGATTGAATCTTCCAATATCAGCTATTGGGTATATGGTCACCACCACAGCAACACACCCGAATTTGTAATTGGAAATACCAAGCTTATTAACAATCAGTTGGGGTATGTGCAGCGGAATGAACATTTGAAATTTGAAACGAGTAAATACTTTGAGTTGTGATCATTAATATAATAAAGTACACTATGCACAATAGGACGGCTTACTTTATTGTGTAAAAAATAATAAAGAAATGATGAATAAAACATTCAACTTTTATTGCGATGAAAGCTGTCATTTAGAAAATGACCATCAACCATATATGCTGATAAAATATGTAAGTTGTGATATCAATCAGGTCAGCTTCACTCAAAAAACATCAGACAATTAAAGGCTAAGCACCATGTATTTTATGAAACCAAATGGAGTTGGCTTTCTAAAGCAGCTTATCCACTTTACAATGTTTTGAAGGAGTATTTTTTTGCTACCGATTTGCAATACCGAGCTGTAGTGATTGATAAAAGCCAAATCAAGCATGAGGAATACAATCAAGACCATGATGATTTTTATTATAAGATGTATTATCAATTGCTAAGTAAAAAATTAGTTCCTGAACACAGTTACAATATTTATTTGGACTTTAAAGACACCCGAAGTGCCAAAAAAGTGAATGGATTATAGAACTTCTTAAACAATAATTTCATAGCTGTTCGCAATCTGCAAAACATCCGTTCGCACGAAAGCGAGCTAATGCAATTAGCTGAAATTAAAACAGGGGCGTTGTCTTACCATTTGCGAGGATTGAATCAAGTGATTGCTAAAAACAAAATCATAGAAAAATTTTAACAGCACAGCAAGCAGCCGTTGCATCATTGTACAAAGGCCAACAAAAGTTTAACCTCTTGTTCATTGACTTAAAATAGCAGCTATGCCATTAAATTTATTAAAGACATTTCCACAACTGACGCTACCCAATAAAGTTTTCAACTCATTTCAAGCGAACTTGAACGAGACTCTTCGTTTAAAATTGATATAACAGTATTAGAAGGATTTTCCTCAATATTTTTGAGTTTATTTACAATTAAAAGCATTTCCTGATAGCATTTTAATAATTCTATATCCGTTGAAATGGCATATTCAACATTATTTATTTCATTAATGGGTAACTCGTTGTATATGTATAATAGAATATCTTCTTTTGTAATTATTTTGTTCATAAGCCTTAGTTTTGCCTTATTGGTATAACGATAGATTTTGGGTTTTATTGTGTTGTGTTTTAATTATTACGGAAATTTGGGATATTTTTTAAAATCAGGTTTTCTTTTTTCAAGAAATGCGTTTTTGCCTTCTTGCGCTTCTTCTGTAAAATAATATAACAAGGTTGCACTTCCAGCCAGTTCTTGAATGCCAGCTTGTCCATCAAGTTCGGCATTTAGGCTATACTTTATCATCCTAAGGGCCATTGGGCTCTTTAACATCATTTCATGACACCATTCAACAACTTCGTCTTCTAATTTGTCGAATGGAACTACAGCATTGACCAATCCCATATTCAAAGCTTCCGCAGCTGAATATTGTCTGCATAAAAACCAAATTTCTCTAGCTTTTTTCTGTCCCACAATTCTAGCAAGATAGCTGCTACCAAAACCGCCATCAAAACTGCCAACTTTTGGTCCTGTTTGTCCGAATTTTGCATTTTCACTAGCTATTGTTAAGTCACAAACTACATGCAAAACATGTCCACCGCCAATTGCAAAACCATTTACCATTGCTATTACTGGTTTAGGAAGAG
>JBDNIM010000376.1:0-1694 GCA_041688295.1 Bacteroidia bacterium | reverse complement strand
CACACACACACACACACACAACAAACAACAAACAACACAATAATCAAAATGAAGAAACAAATGGATTTAGTTATCAGCAAGCTGATAACCAAAAACAAAAGTAAAGCGAGTGTAAAGAAAAACAATTTGATAAGATTATCTTTCGTTTTAGCTTTGTTCACTTTTATCGGATGTGGGCCTTCAAATACCCGTGATTTAACAGGGGTGTTAGGTCGCCAAGTCTGGTTTCACCCGCAACCTTATGGAACGGTTTATATTCCTTCTGGAACCTTTCACACAGGTCAATCCGATCAGGATGTATTTCAATCATTCATTGCACCAAACAAACAAATTAGCGTTGTAGCTTTTTGGATGGATGAAACAGAAATTACGAACAACGAATACCGTCAGTTTGTTGATTTTGTTACCGATTCCATTAAAAGAGTGATGGCAGGAGACGAAACTTTGTTTACGGCCTTTCCTGATGATTATACCGGCAATCAAGATTTAAACAATGGCATGGGTTTTATTAATTATGAAGCGAGTGTTGATTGGGAAAAGTATAAAGATGAGTTAGATGCATTATATTATGGTGCAGATGAAAGATTCCGTGGAAAAAAACAAATTGATGTTAACCAATTGAATTATGAATACCAATGGTTTGATTTTCAATTTGCCGCAAACGATCCTGAAAACCAAGATAGATATAAAGAAGGTCGTGTAAAAAACAGAAGAAAATACATCAAAACTGAAAAAACTTTGGTGTATCCAGACACTTTGTGTTGGGTAAGAGATTTTACATATTCATACAACGATCCTCAAACCCGTCATTATTTTAACCATGTTAAATATGATGATTATCCAGTGGTTGGCGTAAATTGGCACCAGGCAAATGCTTTTGCAGCTTGGAGAACAATCTATAAAAATGCTTATTGGGAAGAGTTAGGCGATGCAATAACAGAAGATTTTAGACTACCAACAGAATATGAGTGGGAGTGGGCGGCAAGAGGAACAAGAAATGCAAGTCCTTACCCTTGGGGTGGTCCATATACTAGAAATAGTAAAGGTTGTATGTTAGCCAATTTTAAACCATTGAGAGGTAATTATGGGGCAGATGGTGGCATGTATCCTGTGCGTGCAGATTCTTATTTTCCTAATGATTATGGATTATACAACATGGCGGGAAATGTTTCAGAGTGGACAATAAATGCTTGGAGCGAGCAATCAAATATGTTTACCCATGATTTGAATCCTGATTATAGAATATCGGTTCCTGAAACAGGTTCAGTTGCAGCTTCAACTACTATTTCATTAAAAAGAAAAGTAATTAGGGGAGGAAGTTGGAAAGATGTGGCGTACTTTATTCAAAATGGAAGTAGAACTTATGAATACCAAGACACTTGCAAAAGTTATGTAGGGTTTAGATGTATTCAAAATTACATAGGCAGATCAAACAAAGACAAAAAATAATCAAAAATAACAAATAACAATTAAACAATTAAACAATTAAAAAACAAACAACAATCAAACAATTATGAGCAGTAACAGTATTTTCGAAAGTAAAGGATTTAAAAAAACAATGGCCTATGTTTATGGATGGGGCGCAGCAGTAGTTATCATTGGCGCATTATTCAAAATTATGCACTGGCCTGGTGCAGATGGAATGTTAATCGCAGGTTTAGGAACAGAAGCTTTGATTTTCTTCATTTCAGTTT
>JBDNIM010000375.1:0-2135 GCA_041688295.1 Bacteroidia bacterium | reverse complement strand
TGCCCGCCAACACCCAAATAATGGCAATGGTAAAAGCATTTGCTTATGGCAGCGGGTCTTATGAAATAGCAAAACTTATTCAAAAAAAGGTAAATTATTTTGCCGTAGCCTTTGTAGATGAAGGCATTGCACTTAGGCAAAAGGGCATAAAAACGCCTATTATGGTTCTGAATGTGGACAATAACAGCAGCTCAAAACTACTAGAATTTCAGCTCGAACCAGTGGTTTATAGCCTTTCGCAATTGCAACAACTTACCGAAATTTTGAATGGTGCAAGCATAAGTATTCACATAGAAATTGATTCGGGCATGCACCGTTTGGGTTTCATGAAAAATGATTTACAAGCATTGGTTCAATTTCTAACATGCAACCATCAATATGTTGTAAAAAGTGTGTTTTCGCACCTTTCTGCAAGCGATGAAGCCGAACATGATGCTTTCACACAACACCAATACTGGGAATTTAATCAGGCAGCCCAAACAATTGAAAAAGCCTTGCATTATCCCGTTAAAAAACACATTAGCAATACCGCAGCCATCTTCCGTTTCCCCAATCAAAGCCTCGATTTGGTGCGCCTTGGCATCGGTTTGTATGGCATCAATCCTACGCCTCAATTTAAAAATATTTTAAGCACGGTGTTCACTCTAAAAACCAGTATTTCGCAAATAAAAAACATAGCACCCAGCGAAAGCATCGGCTATTCCCGACAAAGCATCAGCAACAATGCCCGAAAAATTGCAATATTAGCGCTTGGCTATGCCGATGGATTAAACAGAAAACTAAGCAATGGCAAGGGTGGATTCTACATCAACAGCCAGTTTGCCCCAATCGTAGGCAATGTTTGCATGGACATGTGCATGGTGGACATAAGCCAAATTCAGTGTCAAGAAGGCGATGAAGCAGAGCTTTTTGGCAAACACCAAAGTATTGAGAGCATTGCCAAACTGCTAGAAACCATTCCTTACGAAGTGCTCACTTCCGTCTCTCAAAGAGTAAAAAGGGTTTATGTAAGCGATTAGGAATCTGCAATTTTACCATTACTACATTGAACTGATAGAGCACTAAGCTCCGAAAAAGCAAGCGAGTGTTTATTTAAAACTAAATTCGCCAGATATCCCAGGTTGGGATTGGGTAATTGTTAGTCTTAAACTTACGCTACAAAATGCCATTGTGTAGGTTTCTGTTACATCATCATATAAAATATTGACATAATTGTTCTGATTGTTTTCGTTTGATGTACCTAAAAATTTATTTCCAAATGTACTTTGAGAATTGGCAACAATTCTAATAAACGCTTCGTTTTTTTCTACATTTTCAGTATCAACTATCTTAAAATTTGCGCTTCTTTTATTAAGATTATTTACAAAAACAAAAACCTTATCATATTCATTATTCATAATTTCAATTATTTCAACGTCTTTTGTGTGGTTTTTCCTCTCAGCACTCAAAAATGTTACAACAAAATTTAAAGTACTTGATGTCATTTTAAAAGGCGTCAATGTGCATCTTGGGGCAGTATAATCTATGTTGTCATTTGTTGTGCCTCCACCGCCAGTTTTTGTGCCAACTACGGATGCTTGTCTTGGTTCGGGATCTTTTACCAAACAAGCGCTTAATGTAAAAAGAAGAATAACATTTAATAAGTTTATTGTTTTCATATTTTTTTTTATATATTATTGTGTATTTTTTAACTTAAAAAGCCATTCCAACTGCCAACTTCAAATTTAACATTTGCATGTATGACATATAATTTTTTAAGAAAGATTCGTTATAATTGCTGATATTGTCAAACTCTTTAATTCTATCTGCTGCCCAAAAATTGAGCGGCAAACTAAATGAAGCCGATCTATTGATAAAAAAATGTTTGCCAAAAAAAGTTTTGCTTCCCAATTCAAAATTCATGGCATAAAGTTGTTGGGTGTTAAATTGGGTTTCGTTATTTGAAAACTTTACATTTCTTTGATAGATTTCATATTCCACTTTATCTTCTTTTATTTTATAAAAAAACTACTTAGCCCAAATTTAATATATTGTCCATAGGGCGCTATGGCACCTCTTGAGGTTATAAAAAATGTTTTAGAGATATTAAAGTTTGTGTTTGAAAACCTAATATAGCCTTTTTGAGACCTTAATCT
>JBDNIM010000374.1:0-3904 GCA_041688295.1 Bacteroidia bacterium | reverse complement strand
TTCATTTACTTTTGAAAAACCTTCGTTTACCGTTAAGTTGTCAGAAAAATTAGTTCTTTCGAGAGAAAAAGAATCGTTAATTTTGGTAATATCGATGGTGTAATTACTATTAGATTGATTCAAAATGCCATTGACGCCATCAATCAATTTCGTTTCGACTCCATTTTTCAACTTAAATAAAGAAATTTCATCGGCAGTGCCTCCCATCCTAACAAAATAACCGTTTTGTGTTTTCAATAAATTTTGACTGTCTGCCTGCAAAAAAAAATCAAAATAATTGGTAGAAGAAGTATTGAATTGCAAATTGGCTTTAATTGTCCACCTAAACTTAGAAGAAAATGAAGCCGCTTGTGAAATATAAAAACTTGAATTTGCAGCCAAATTATTACTCCTTAATTGAGAATTCACAATCACAAAAGAACCAGTATCACCTTTCCAATTATTTGTGAAACTCCTAAAACTATCTGAAAATTGGGCGTTACTATCCAAAACACTCAAAAACATAACGAGAATAAAAAACAATATTTTATAAAATTGTTTCAATTTCTTTGAAAATTATTTGATGTTGTGCCAATTCTTTTAAAATTGGATTGTAAAACTCTTCTTTCAAAGGCATTAAAACACCTGAAGATGTTATTTTATTTTCAAAAATCAGCTTTGCACTAATTGCCAATGGCAAGCCAACGGTTTTTGCCATCGCAGTTTTTTGACTTGATTCCCCTTTTAATACTAAATTTGATTTTATATTGTGGGTTTTTCCTTCAAATTCATAATCTATGTCATGAATCATTACAATAAGGTCTTTGTCTTCTGGCAACAATTGCCATTTTCTTGTCAAAACTTCTTCTAAAATTTGCGCACTTGTCCCTTTCAAAACACCAAGTTTTTCATCCGAATTAAATCCAATAAAATTCAACTTTTCAATAATATATTGGCTACAATCAAAGTAGGCAGGTAGCTCCTTAAAATCAAGAGGTAAATACATTTCCACCCATTGTTTTATACTCGTATTTTTTGGCATATTTAAAATCAACGAATTGTCTGTCAACCCAATATTCACCAATACATTCCATGCTTCTGAATAGCCTATTTTTCTAAGCGTGCCTCTAATCATAGTGTCAATATTGTGCAACTTATATGCATCAATATATTTTAAAGAATCCCTATTTGGATAGCCCTCAAGGTCAGAGATGGCATCCATTTTAAAAGGATACACTTTTTTGAATAATTGCTGGTAAGGTCTAATTTTTAGTTTGTTATTTTGTTTGTAAATAGCGGGATTGCCCTGCCCTGCCAACACAACATTTGTTGGATTCCATGTAAACTTATATTTCCAAGGATTGTCTCCATCGCACTCATCAGCCACCAATCCACCGCAAAAACTTTTAAAACTTTTTATCACACCACCTTTTATCCTTATTTCATCAAAAATCTTCATTGCACTAATATGGTCAATACCCGGGTCTAGTCCAATTTCATTTAAAAAAATAAGTTTTTTTTGTTTCACAGCATCATTCAATGCCATCATTTCTTCGGAAATATAAGAAGCTGAGCAAAAATGCTTGCCCAATTCTAAACACATTTTAGCAATATGAATATGTAAATTTGCAGGCAACAAAGAAACCACAATTTGAGAATATTTTATGAGTTCTAATACACTTTCTGTTTCAAAAATATCGATGTTTTTATAATTTAAACTTTCGTTTTTATTGATGATGGATTCTATTGTAGCTGTATTTTTATCACACACTGTTATATTCAATTGATTTTGCAAGCAATAATTATTCAAATATTCTATTAAATAAACACTGCTTTTTCCTGCCCCAAAAACTAAAAATGAAATCATGATGCGAATATATAATAATAAATGTTGATAAAAAAAACCTTAATGAAATAATCATTAAGGTATTTTCTTTATTTTTAAATAAGTTATCTTAGCAATGTAACTGTACCGCTATAGTAATGCCATTTCTTACGATTGTCTCTCACCTTAATATTATAGAAATAAATCCCTTCTTCACAAGCTTTGCCATTGTATTTACCATCCCATTTGCCACCATCTTCGGTGCTTGCAAATATTTTTTCGCCCCATCTGTTAAAAACACTTACTTCTATTGTTTTTAATGATGTAAATTTAGGAGCCCAAACTGTGTTCACATCGTCTTCATTAGGACTGAAAGCATCGGGTATGAACATCCTATAAATATCTAAAACTCTCAAAGATTTAGTGATTGTACTGTCGCATCCATTAATATTTGAAGCAACTAAAGTAATATTAAATACACCAGTATCTGTAAATGAGTGTTTTACATCATTTGTGCTGTAGGATGCACCATCACTAAACATCCAATTGTATTGCGTTGCACCAAAAGATTGATTGGTGAAAGTAACTTCTGGCTCTACAATGTCAATTTGAATTGGCATCCAACTAAAGTCGGCTACCGCTTGTTTCCAAACCTCAATATCCTGTTCGTAGGTATTGCATATTTTGCCGTTGCTTAATATCATTTCTACTTTAACCCTATAATTTCCTGCGATCGGATAATTTTTGTTGAATGTGGCATGGGTTTGACCACCAGCAGAAGGGGTGTTAATTGTATTAACCCCATCAATATACCATTTCCATGTAAAGTTAGTATTTATTGGCGCTGTGCCAATTGTTGTTGGATAATTGAAAATAGTAGAAAAAGGCTCGCAACCCTCAAACTCATCTGTTAAAATATTTGTTGTTATTTCTGGGGCTACATTTAAAACAGCTTTAGAATTTACGGGAGAAGAGCAGCCATCATTTAACTCAATACCGATTTCCATAGACTGACTTGGTGTGTAATCCAATGTTTTAGATTGCCCAAGGGTATTGTCATTGCTGGTTTCAAACCAACGATATTGATAATTTTGCACTTTACCGCCTGAGGCATTAGCAACCAATGATTTCATCTCATTTTTACACAATTGGTCGCCAACCAAAGGTACCAAAGCTAAAGGCAGTCTTGTTTGAAGTTCAAAAAGGGTGCTATCCGTTCTGCTGCATCCATCGTCTCCGATGATACGATAAAATGTTGGATTACTGGCAGGTGTAACGATAAAAGTTGCAATATTAGAATGAACAAAAGAGTCAATAGCGTTAAACACTGCACCTGTTCTTCTTTGCAAAATAAATTTAATAGGCACGGCATTTCCGCTTACACCATTAGCAACTAAACTAAAGTTTTGCCCCACGCAAATAGTATCTGTTGACTTCGGAACAGAAACCGTTGAATTGTCTTTAATTTTAATATCAAATATTTTACTACTTACTTGTTGAGAGTTACAACCTTGTTTCATTGTGAATCTAAATTTAGAATCGTCTTTTATTCTCACATTAAATGTATTTAAAGATTTTCCTTTTGACGAATCGATTAGTACTGGGGAACCTGTGTTGTAATTAAAAAACCTTAAATTGTAACCTGTTGAGTCGCCTCCGCTCAATTTTGCTTTTATACTAAACAACTCATTTTTACAAACTGGGGTGATAATATAAATAGAATCAATCCTAATGCCTGGCCTCACTTTTACTTTAACAAAACCACTGTCTTTTGGCGAGGTGCATCCATCAGATAAAACAGCTTTAAAAATCAAAGAATCTATTGCCATTGTATACGATTTTGTGGTGCCAGTGCCCAATCCATTGTTCCAAGTAAGCAAAGTAGTGCCTGGTCTTCCTCCAACAATTTTTGGGGTAAAAGAAACCAAGTTGCCTTCGCACACAATGGTATCGTTTGGCATTGTAATTTTCGAACTGTCATAAACCACAACTTTAATATCTTTTTTTATTGAATAATAGGTTCCATCTCCATTCAAAGAACAACTATCGGTTAGCGTTGCTGTGTAGGTAGTTGTAACCTTAGGATTTACAGTTTTATTA
>JBDNIM010000373.1:0-12090 GCA_041688295.1 Bacteroidia bacterium | reverse complement strand
TGGAAGGGCTCTACTAACAATTACGGACATAGAATAATCTATGTAAGCCGTTTTCATTTCATCTTCAATATTGATTGGAATAATCCTTTCAACAAAATTTTCATCTGGGTTTTGATCCATATATTTTATCTTTTAAAAACATTGCAATTTAGTACATTTTATTCAATAAATTGCAACATACAATCCACAATATACCAACAAAAAAGCCCTGAAAATTCAGGGCTTTTTAATATTTTTTCAAGTAGAAATTTATTTATCTTTTTTAAATAAATCGACTACAATTGGCGCAGCAATACATATTGATGAATAAGTACCAATTCCGATGCCTATCAATAATGCTAATGAAAATCCTTTTAAGCCTTCGCCACCAATTAAAAACAAGGACAATATAACCAATAAGGTTGTACCTGAGGTCATTATTGTTCTGCTTAATGTTTTGTTGATTGACAAATTAATTAATTTAGCAATATTAGTCTCGCTTTTAAACTCTGTTAAATATTCTCTTATTCTGTCGAAAACAATCACCGAGTCGTTAATGGAGTATCCAATCACAGTTAAAATAGCAGCTATAAAAGCTTGGTCTATTTCTAAAGCAAATGGAACTATGCCATCTAATAAAGCGAATATTGAAAACACCATCAATACATCATGAAACAATGCAATTGTTGCACCAATACCAAAACTTATTTTTTTGAATCTTATAATGATGTAAATAAAGATAACAACTAATGAGCCTATAACAACCCACATAGATTTTGTTCTAATATTTGAGGCAATTGTTGGCCCAACTTCTGAACTACTTAAAATTTGATCCGCTTTTACACTAAATGAAGACAAAGCACTAATAACATCTGATTCAATATCATCTGCTCCTACTTTTGAGTCATTAATTTTATAAGTTGTTACAATGCGATATCGTCCTTCCGAACCAATGGTTTTTACCTCATTGCTACTTCCAACTAATCCTTTGTCCAATGCCGATTTTATTTTATCGACATTGATGCCTGGTGTCATTTGAATTTGATAACCATATCCGCCTTTGAAATCTATACCTGTGCTTAATCCACCTTTAGATATTAAAACACTCATGCCAATTACGATTATAATAGTTGAAAAAATATAGAATTTTTTTCTGTTACCAATAAAATTATAATTTGCATTTACTAAAATGTTTTCTGTAACTTTATTCGAAAATTTAACGGCTTTTCCTTTTGCTAATCTATTTTCAATAATAATTCTTGAAATTAACACTGAAGTAAATAATGATGTTAAAATACCAATAATTAAAGTAATAGCAAATCCATAAACAGGGCCTGCTCCAACAAATAACATAATTATACCTGCCAATAATGTTGTTGTATTTCCATCAATGATAGAAGACAAGGCTGCTTTAAAACCATTTGTTACTGCATTTCGCAATGTTGCCCCCGCTCTTAATTCTTCTCTTATTCTTTCATAAATCAATACATTGGAATCCACTGCCATTCCTATTGTCAAAACAATACCAGCTATACCTGGCAATGTTAATGCAGCACCGCCCGATGCCAACAATCCTAAAATAAAGAAAATATTTGTTAAAACAGCCAATACTGCAACGAATCCAGAATTGTTGTAATACAAAATCATTATTAGTATTACTGCAATCAATCCAATAATTAATGAATTAAATCCTTTTGCTATTGACTCTTTTCCTAGCGTTGGTCCAACAACATCTTCGGCAACAATTTGCGCTGGTGCTGGTAGCTTACCCGCCTTCAATACATTTGCTAAATCTTGTGCATCTTCAACTGAAAATGAACCACTAATAGAAGATTGTCCGCCCCCAATGGCTTCGTTTACTTTTGGCGCAGAAAAAACTTTGTTGTCTAATACAATGGCAATAAAATTATTGATATTATTTCCTGTTAATGTTTTCCAATCTTTTGCTGCTTTGGTTGTCATACTCATAGAAACCTCTGCTTTTCCTGTTGTTGGATTATTTGTAGGAAATGCATCTGCAATAATATTATCTTCATCGCTACCCATAGGTGCTTCGCCTTTTGAATTTCCTTTTAAAGCATAAAGTTCATAAATCTCATCCTCTGCTTTGTAATTTTCACTCGGTTGAGCACTCCATGCAAACTTAATATTAGAAGGCAAACTTTTTAAAATGACTTCATCTTCTAACATTTTGTTAATTTTATTGATAACCCTTTTATTAGCTACTGCAAATACTGGACCTTCTGCAATAGATTTTTGATTTTGTAAAGGGACTAAGCCTGCCTCAGCAAATGGAAATTTAGAAGAATCTCTTTTATTAAACTCTTCAACAATCATTTTCTTCATGCTGTCTCTAACTGCAAGATTTGAAATAGTATCAGTGCTTTTTATTCTTGCTGAATCTTCTAAACTAAGACCTTTATTGCCTTCCATTTTTCTTGCATAAGCAAAATTCATTGGCTCATAAATATTTTTATAAGCATAAAATTGGTTTTCGTTTGTATTGCTCATTACCTCCCAAAACTCTAATTTAGCACTTTGCTCTAGCAAAGTTCTAATTCTCTTTGGATTATCTACGCCAGGCAATTCAACAGAAATTCTTCCGCCTTCCACTTCTTGAATATTAGGCTGACCAATGCTTCCTGCATTTAATCGGGCTTCAATAACCTGACGGGTGTTGTCCGATTTGCTTTTTATCTCTGCTTGCAAATATTTTATAACATCATCATCACTTGAACTTGATGTTATTAATTTTGTTTCTTTATTAGCAAATATAGAAGACAATGTTTTTGATGGAGCAGCTTCTTTTAATTTTTTAGCAAAAATCTCAACAAAATCACCTCCGCTTTTTTGATAATCAATTCTTGCGCTTTCGATTGCTACTTTAATTGCTTTATCTTTTTTATTGGTTTTTCCGGCAAGCGTTTCAATAATGTCGCCTTTAGATACTTCTAATATAACATTCATTCCACCTTGCAAATCCAAACCAAGTTTCAACTCAGATTCTTTTGATTTAAAATAGCTCTTTTTGATGAAACCTATGTTATATAATTTGTTGTTTCCTAGTGAGTCAATGTAATTTCGATACTTTTCGCCACTGAAAACTCCATTTACGGTTGCAAAACTTCTCGCCTTGCCTTCAAACTTTTTTGTTACATAGGTAAATGACAACTGATAAAGACAAGTTAATGCCAATATTGCTGCAATAAAAATGATGGATCCTTTATTTTTCATATTCTAATCTATTCTTGAGTTATTTTTTAAAGTGTGCGAAAATAATACTTTAAATGTTGTTTACAAAAATCTTTTGAATAAAATGATAAATAAATGAAAATGATGTTTTAATTAATTAAAAGCAATTCATATTCTCTGCTATTTTCATCCAAATGATTGATGTTTAAAACCAAATACGATTTTTCATAAAAGGACTCCCCTATTTTTGGCCATTCAATAATATTGATATGTTTTGATTCAAAATATTCGATAAATCCTATTTCATTGAGTTCATTTGGATTTTTTATCCTATATAAATCAAAATGATTGATGGTGTGTTTGTCTGTTAAATAGGTGTTTACTATGTTAAAAGTTGGGCTAGAAACTGCAACTGTAACGCCCATTTTTTTTAATAACGCTTTTGAAAAGGTCGTTTTTCCTGCACCCAAATCGCCATTTAATAACAAAAGCGGGTAAATTTGAATATTGTTAAATACAAGTTCCACAACTTGATGAACATCTGAAACATTCAACAAGCCTTTGAATAAAGGCTTTATTTCCAATTTAAGGTCTATTTTTTTTGTATTTTTGAGCTTCTGGCAACCACGCTTGCAGGTCTTTTACACGCTGTGCATCGCTTGGGTGCGAACTCAATAATTGTGGTGGTTTTTCGCCTCCTAATTGAGACATTCTCTGCCAAAATGGAATGGCTTCTGCAGGATCGTATCCAGCTAAAGCCATAAATACCAAGCCTATTTTGTCTGCTTCGGTTTCATGTTTTCTTGAGTGTTTTAGTAAGGTTAAGTTTCCACCTATACCAAAAGCTAAACTAAAAATATCTTGGGTTGCTTGTGGGCTTCCAGAAATTGCAGTGCCTAAAATAACTCCCAATCCTTGTGCTTGCATTTGTTGGCTCATACGTTCATTACCGTGTTTGGCAACAGCGTGCGCAATTTCGTGACCCATAACAACAGCCAATCCCGTTTCGTCTTTGGTTATAGGCAACAATCCTGTATAAACCACGACTTTTCCACCTGGCATGCACCATGCATTTGCAGCATTATCATTAACTGTGTTAAATTCCCATTTGAAAGTAGAAATCAAATCATTGTATTTCCCTTTTTGATAGGTTTTGAAAAAAACAACAATAGCTGTTGAAATATTAGCGCCTACTTTTTTTACCAATTCGCTTTCTTTAGTATTGTTGACGATTTTATTTTCGTTTAAAAATTTTCGGTATTCTGTATCGCTCATTTGCATAAGCTCCGATTCGTTCACTAAATTACTTTGTTTACGGCCTGTAATTGGCACTCTGCTGCAAGAGCTAACCGCTACAAAAACGGCAAATAATATTATTAATTTTTTCATTCTATATTTCTAATAATGCAAATACCGTGCCTAAACCAATTCTATCTGTGCAGATAGTCCGTTGTCGCAAAGGGCAGTGCACTTCGGTTCTAAATCTGAGTAATTACCGCTTTTTACAGAACACTTTCCTTTTGTGTGCACTATCCATGCGCACTGTTCTGCTTGAACCTCATCGTGTTTGCAATATTTCATTAAACATTCTATCACATGGTCGAAGGTATTGTGTTCGTCATTATAAAGAATCAACTGAAATGAATGGTCAATTAAAGCTTCTTTTAAAACCTCTTCTACTATATTTTCTTCTGTGTGCACCATGGCTAGAATTATTTATCGTTAGATTTTCTGTGTTTTTTTAACAAATTGGCTTTGTTCTCGTTGCCAGCAACTAAACGCACAATGTTTTTTTGATGGGTTAACACAACCATAATTGCTGCAGCTATCCCAAATGCAATAAATAAAGGTTCTTGATTTTTATAAACTACAACTGCTATTATTGGAAAAGCCAAAGCTGAAATAATACTGCTTAATGAAACATATCGCGTTGAAAACAAAAGGATTAAAAACATAAGCATACAAACAACCGCAGATAAATAATGAATACCAATTACCATTCCCAAAAGTGTTGCAATGCCTTTGCCGCCTTTAAATTTTGCATAAATAGGGAAAATATGACCCAAAACAGCTGTTAGCCCAAATAGCAATTGCAGGTTTACATATCTAATACTGCCAATTTCAACAAATCCAATAAATCGTATTAAAGATGCTGCTGTTAAACCTTTAATAACATCAATTAAAAGAACAATTATGCCCGCTTTTTTACCCAATATTCTAAATGTGTTGGATGCGCCTGAGTTGCCGCTACCATACTCTCTAATATCAATACCATAAAAGGCTTTACCTAACCATAAGGCAGTTGGCATGGAGCCAATTAAATATGATATTACGACACCTACTATTATTATTACTATCTCCATTAATTTTTTAAATTATAAGTGCAAAGTTAGTCTTTTTTAACTCAAAACTATAATTTTTGTTGACAAGTGTCATATATTTCATTTATAAAAGATTGTTAAAATTCTATAAATCAATTGAATAAACTATTGTTTATTATAACCTTTAATGGCATAATTTTTTATTTAAAAGAAACCTTTTTTTTGTTTTAAATTATAATACTTTTGTGGTTCAAATTTTATGAAACTATTTATCATTGCTTTTTTAATGCCTTTGTGTTTGTTTTCTCAAATAAAAAAGAAGAAAAACGAAACGATTTCGATAGGGGATATTTTAATAGAATCTTTAGAAAAAACTAAACCCATTGCCGATATCAATCTTTTAGATTCTGTTTTAAAAAATTACCGCATTTTTGTTACGGGCGAAAACCATACTTATATTGCTGACAATATAAATATGAAAATGGAAATGATTAAATACCTTAAATCTCAAGCTGGGGTTAGAAATCTAATTATAGAATTGGGATTTGCGAGGGGTCATTTGATTAATACTTATATTAACTCTGACACCACATTTTTGAATTTGCTAAGCAACACCACCAATGAAAAATATTTGAATTTTTATAAACTTTTACGAACCTACAATCAAACCCTACCCGAAAATGAACGCATCAGTGTTCATGGTATTGATGTTGAAAGATTTCCTGAAGATGCGCCTGTTTTAATGTCCCATATTTTTTCAAAAAACAAACAAAAAGTTCCAAGTTCAATCAGTTTTTTTGCGGAGTGTATTAACAGTTACAGTACTTATTTCTTAAAAAGAAAAATACCTGATGATGGCGAAACTAATATCAATTATTCTATTTATCAAACCTCTACATTCTCAAATTCCAAAGTTATTGACACTTTAATTGTTGATTTCGAAAAAGCAAAACCAGAGTTGGAAAATTATTTAGGTAGCGATTTTGAATTATTTGAAAAAGCAATGATTAGTTTAATGCAATATAGAAAATACAAAAAATATGATCAAATGCCTCACCAATATATATATAGAGAAAATTTTATGTTCAACAACTTAAAAAACCTTTTGGACAAAGATTCTACTTCAAAATATTTTGGACAATTTGGCCGCTGCCACATTAGCCAAAAAGAATTGAATGAGGAATGTAATTGGTGGGCTTTTTCTTCGCTAGCAAAAAAAATAAAAGAAAACTCTAATTATAAAATACTTTCTATGGGAATTTTTTACAACACTGAGGAGGGCGACAACTATTTTAGCGATCCAAACACAAATGAGGAGGTAGAAAAATATAAAATAATGGTGTCGGGCGAAGATTATCGTATGAATAAGATAATAAAAACAGATAGCAACCTTTTGCAACATTATCAATACCTTATATATGCGGGTAATAGTAAAAAAGACGATGCCTATAATGAAGAAGAATATGTTTATGACGATTATGTAAAAGCAGCGAATAATAAACAATGGTTTGATATTGACTATGGTTTTATGAACTATAATTTAAACAAACTAAACAATACGATTCCTTTTGCTGCCTCTTTCAATAATTTTTCTTTGTTTAGTGTTGGTTTCACAAATATTAAAAACCGATTGTATTCCAGTTCTAGATTATACAATTTAACAAAACAAAACATTGAAAACAATGATTTTAAATACAAATTGAACGGCTATGGTTTTGGTTTGTCTTTGGGATATGCTCTAATTAATAAAAAGGTTTTGGACTTATCTGTTTATGGCATTATGGATTTTAACCAATTGTATTTGAATGTGTATAGCGATTCGTTGACAGGCCAACAAATTCTTAATGGTTTTCCGGACAGCAAAGTTGTTTTTAGGTACAAAAATCCTGCTTTCAGACCTGGTGTTGGTGCCGATTTAAGATTGAATGTATTAAAATGGTTAAGTTTGTATGGCAGATATGATTATTTCTTTGATGTTTCTAAACAACACTGGCGCACAAACAATAAAGTTGGTGACGACAAATACAACAGAAATACGCCCAAGCAAAGCTTGAGTGCACAAATGTTTACCTTTGGCATTGGTATAAATATTAAATAATAAAGGATGGAGAAAGAGAAAATAATCGTTTCTGTAATTGGTGCAAGGCCTCAGTTTATAAAGGCGGCTCCTATCGAAATGGCTTTTTCAAAATTTGATAACATAAAGTTTTATTCGATTCATACGGGTCAACATTATGACCAAAACATGAGTAATATTTTCTTTGACCAATTAAAACTCAACAATCCTTGGATTCAGTTGCGGTCGGGCGGAAAGAGCCACGCCAAACAAACAAGTGAGATTTTGAATGGCATTGAAGATGCTTTAATTGAACTAAAACCAGATGTATTAATTGTATATGGTGACACAAATTCTACCATTGGCGCATCATTGGCTGCCGCTAAATTAAACATTCCAATAGCACACATAGAGGCAGGCCTTCGTTCTTTTAACAGAAAAATGCCCGAGGAGGTGAACAGAGTTTTAACAGACCATTTGTCTAGCTTATTATTTGTTCCTTCAAACACGGCCGTTGAAAACTTGAAGAAGGAAGGCATTACGAAAAATGTATTTTTATGTGGCGATGTGATGAAGGATATTCAAAAAACAGTTTTGGAAAGTGGTTTAATTCCTGAAAATGGAAACAAGAACTTTTATTATGCTACTATTCACAGACCGTATAATACCGATGAAAAGGAAAGGATTCTAAACATTCTTAATGTTTTTAATCAATTGGATAAAAAAGTGATATTTGCCATACACCCAAGAACCAAACACTTGCTTATTGACACTTACCACCACGATTTAGAATATAAGAACATTGAATTTATTGAGCCGCAAGGCTATTTTGACAATCTCTCCTATTTGCAAAACTGCGATTGTTTAATTACAGATTCTGGGGGCATGCAAAAGGAAGCATATTGGTTTAATAAAAAATGTATAACCATAAGAACAGAAACAGAATGGACAGAAACACTTGAAAATGGATGCAACCATTTAGTGTTTGAAAACTTGAACGATATTCAGAGATTAATAAACAACTCAGTGCCTAGTTTTAACAAAAACCTTTATGGGGAAAGCAATGCAAGTGCGTTGATTACAGAAAAGATTATAAATTTTATTAATGATTAATCAATTGAAAAAGTACGCGCATGTAGTTTTGGTTTTTCATCCTGAAATGGGTTATGATGTAAATATGATATTGCAACATAACAATGGAAAGTATGAGCAGTATTTAATTACCTCTGCCGATGTTAGTATTTGGAATGAAACACCAGAAAGCATAAAAGAAAAGGATTTAAAGTTTGAGAAAGACAATGGTGTTAAAATTATAAGACTCCCCTATTTTAAACCTAAAAAAAAGAATCTAACCCCTTTGTTTTGGGGGCTTAAGAAAACCATAAAAGCAATAAAACCAGATATTAGTTTTGTGCATGGTATTGAGTCTTATGCTTATGCTTTTGGCATATTGTCGGTTTTCAAATACTCTAAATTATTTTTGTGTGATACGCATACGCTCTACAACCAATTTTCGAGTATGACTATGCCCATAAAGTTATATATTAACCGATTTCTTAAACCAAGAATCATCAACAAGATAAACACGAACCCGCAAAAAGTCTTGGCTTTTTACACTGCAAAAGAAAACAAAAGTATAATGACTAAGTTTTTAGGGATTAATAAAAGCCTGGTGTTTGACAATGAAATTTCAACCAATTTCAATACTTTTTTCCATCAAATAGATGTTGGATTAAAGCAAACATTAAGTATTTTGGATAACGAATTGGTGTTAATGTATATCGGGAAGTTTGATGCCTTTAAACAACCACATATTATTTTAGACGCAATACAAATAGCAGCTAAAAAAATTGACAAACCCATTCACTTAATATTGGGCGGACCTAAAATCCCTTCCTATTTTGATGCTTACTTTAACAAAGAAAGTATTGACGGACTTGCCATCAAAACTACCATACTGCCACCCATAGACAATAAACTATTGTATAAATACTATTCATTGGCTTATTGTTTAATTATTCCGAAGTTTAATTCCTTAAGTTCTTTAGATGCGCAAGCATGCAAAACGCCCGTCATAATGGAAAATGATGAAACTAACGCAGACCGATTGAAAAAAGGCGGATTATTGTATGAATCGGGAAATATGGAAGACTTGGCTCAAAAAATTGTATCTCTTTGCAACAACCCTCAGTTAAGAAACGATTTGGCTGAAAACGGCTACCAATATGTGCAACAGCATTTTGACTATTGTGTTAAAGTGGATCGAATGAACGAAATGATAGAAGAAAAATTATGAAGAAAATTATAAAGAAACTATTTAGGAAAATATCATTAATTATTGCACCTCAATTATATTTGAACTTCATGTTTTCTAATGTCAATCAAAGTGATTGGAAAAACATTTTTAATGAAAATACTGAAAATGAAATGGGGTTACTAAAGTATTTTTTAACTAATAAAAACGATGTGTTCTTTGATGTAGGCGCAAACTTAGGTAAATATGTATTTCTTTCTGCCAAATTAGTAAACCATAATAATATCCATGCATTTGAACCTCATCCTGGATTATTTAACGATTTGAAACAATTGTTTAAGGGTGTGAAATTTCACAATCTTGCCTTATCTAATCAAATTGGCACTATTGAGTTTAAAATACCAATTTTTGAAGGAAAAGAGATTCATACAAGAGGGAAATTGGATGTTGATTTTGTTGAAAATAACGAAACAGATGCAAATATTTTGAAAGTTGAGGTAGATAAACTTGATAATTTCACAGAAAAACTAAATAATGTTAAACTGATAAAGATTGATGTTGAAGGTGCTGAGTTTGATGTATTAAGCGGGGCGATAGAAACAATTAATAAATTTAGACCATATCTTATCGTTGAAATTGAACAAAGACATTCTAAAGATAATATTTTAACTAAAATTCAAACTAATTGCGACATGTTTCAATATTCATCCTATATATTAAATACAAAGACTTTTCAGTTATCGCTTGCAAATGAAATAGTGGATATTATAGAAATACAAGATTCAGAAAATCACGCTAAAAACAAGCATTATATAAATAATTTCATTTTTATTCCAAATGAATTGATGAATTCTGGAATTATTGAAAAAATAAATTCTGATATTACAAAAAGTTTATCTTTCTGAAATTTCAGTTTGAATTAGAAGTTTAACCATTTCTTCAAAATTTACAGAAGGTTTCCAATTGCAATTATTTATTAATTTATTATTATCTCCCAATAGAATTGTCGTATTTTGCTTTTGA
Source organism: Bacteroidia bacterium (assembly GCA_041688295.1). GTDB lineage: Bacteria > Bacteroidota > Bacteroidia > NS11-12g > UBA955 > JABMMZ01. Next base: position 1,265 of record JBDNIM010000373.1, on the reverse strand, counting down.
ATTAAATTTTGATTTACTTCAATATAGTTTTCCCAATTTAGACCTAGTTCCGTAAAAGCGATTGAAACAAAATCCTTTATACAACTTAGCTTTCCGCTAGAAATGATATATTTACTTGATTCATTTTGTTGTAAAGTTAAATATGCAGCTTCGATATAATCGGGAGCATAACCCCAATCGATTTTAGCATCCAAATTTCCTAACACAAGTTTATCCCTTTTCTTTAAATAAATATCCACTGCTTGAGAAATTATTTTTTTAGATACGAATTTAGCTTGCCTTAATGGCGATTCGTGGTTATAAAAAATACCAGAGACGCAAAACAGGCCCTTATCCTTATACAAATCACCAAAATTCATACCTAATACTTTACTTACACCATAAATTGAGTTAGGTTCGTATTTAGTATCCTCATTTTGCAATTGTGTAGCAGATTTTGCAAATATATGTGAAGAGGATGCGTAGAAAAATTTGGACGAGGGCTTGATTTTCAGACTGGCTTGAAGTAAATTTAAATAACCGTTGGCGTTAACATTAATAGTGGTGTTATAAAAATTTATTTCATCGAGTATTATTTCATTTGAAGCCTGATGCACCGCAGCAAAATAATAAATATCATCGGGTAAAAATTCGTTAATAATATAGTCGCAAAAATCACTATCTGTAATGTTGCCGGTTTTGAAGCTTCCATCAAAGTTATAGCTAATAGATTTTTGCGAAGTTATACCAAGTATATCGCAGTTTTTATCTTTTAAATATTGTCTTAGATAATATCCATCTTGGCCTTCAGAGCCAACAATTAAAACTTTCAACCTGTCTTTCACAAGCTGTAAATTTCAATTTCAGGAAGAGGAAATATCAACTTCCCACCATTAATTAAAAACGCTTGCTCTCTTTCAATAATATTTTCTCTGAAATGCCAAGGTAAAACTAAAAAGTAATCTGGGTTCATACTTTTAGCTTCTGTTTCGGAAACTATCGGTATTAATGTAGAAGGTGTAAAACTACCAAATTTATCAGGGTTTACTTCTGCAATATATGGCAAAACACTGCTATCAATACCACAATATTGTAATAAAACATTGCCTTTTGTTGATGCTCCATAGCCTAATACAACTTTATTGCTTTTTTTAAGCTTCTCAATGAGTTCTAATAATTCATTTTTATGTTTTAATACATTGTCATTAAAATCATCAAATATCGCAATATCATTAAAGCCTTTGGCATTCTCTTCATTTATTAAACCATTAACCTTTTCAGTCATT
>JBDNIM010000372.1:0-9178 GCA_041688295.1 Bacteroidia bacterium | reverse complement strand
TCTGTTGAAAGCAAAATAATCATGAATGCTTTTATTCATAAACTAGACATAAAACAAACCTATCTGCATGTTGATGTTGGGGGTGGTAGCACGGAATTAACGCTCATTCAAAATCAAAAACAGTTGGTTTCAAAAAGTTTTAATATTGGCACTGTTCGTGCAAAAGAAAATAAGGTTAAACCCGAAGAATCCTTAAAGCTTCATGCATGGGTAAAGGAAAATATAAGCTGGATTCCTGGGTTAAAGGGTATTGGCACAGGAGGTAATATTCATAAATTCGGAGAACTGGCTGGTATTGGTTCGGGGCAATATTTACTAATGTCGAAATTAGCAGAATTAAATGAAGACATTGAAAAACTAAGCCAAACTGAGCGGATTTATCATTTAAAATTAAATCCTGATAGAGCAGAGGTGATTGATATTGCAGGCAGAATATATTTAGATATTTTTAACAGGACCTCTGTTTCAGAGATTTTAACACCCTATCATGGGTTAAAAGATGGAATTATTCAGGATCTTTGGGAGAAATATTATACAAATCAGAAAGTTTAATTTTTTAAATTCTAAACTTTAATTATTTTTGTACTATTAAATGTATTAAAAAATGAAACTTCGGATTAAAATATTATGTTACTTAATTTTTAATTCTGCTTTATTATTTAGTCAGCCTTTAAACGATAATTGCGCTAATGTGAGTGAGATTTTAATCTCTGAATCTGGTTTTGGTTTTGGAAATTTTGTAAGCCAAAAATCTATTTTAGACAATTCAACAAAAGAATCTGGCGAAATTTTTCATAAAAGTATTATTGATATTGGGAACAATGACAAAACCGTTTGGTATAAATTTCAAATACCAACTACAAGAAATATTGAAATCATTTTAAAACAACAAGACAGTGTTATCCCCCAACTATTTGTCGGTTTTACTATATACAAAACGACTGGCTGCGATATAAATATTGGCAACATTGCCGTAGGACTTACACCAATCGTTAAATTTGGCTCTTCGGGAAATTCTTGTTTGCAAGCAGGCACTTACTATATTCAAGTATGTGCCAAACAAAGAACAAAAGGGGAAATTTGGATTGACCTTGATGTCAAAAAACCCATTAATCAAAGTTATGATAATTATTCAACGCCTTATGATTTTGGTGTGATAAACAATCAAACTAAAGAACAGTCAATTGACATACAATGTTTAACAACAGAACGCAATGAAAATAACAACATAAACAATCCCAATTTCAATAAAAGCTTTTGGATTAAAATAGAATATAATGTTAATAGTGTTTCAGATATTTTAATCCTAGGAACTGATCAAGATTTCATGTTTCGTTTTTTTAGCAATATGCCAAATATTGACAGCATAAACAGCACTAAACCTTTTCAACTTGTTAAGTTAAATAGCTATTCTAATCAAACCTTGTATGACTATAGGTGTAGAGGAACAAAGTATAACACTCTATATGTTCAAATTGTTGTGAGTAATGCCACCTCATTTATTCAACTTCATGCAACAAGCTATAATAAACTTGCAGATTTTTGGAACACAACAAACACAGATTTTAAAGTTATATCAAACAACACTTATGATCAAACATTTACACGAAATGTAAATTGTGAATCGCTGCTTTCTGGGCACAATTGCAAAAGCAAAATTCCTGATTTTTATACAATTAAAGATAGATGGAGTCAAAAATTTGACACATTAAAACACGCAAATTATTTAATTGTAAATAGCAATGCCAAAGGCATTATAAATATAAATGTATATAATATTCAAAACTATCCTTATCCCGTAAAATTTATAGTTTTTGAAGGCGACATTTCTTCTAATTGTAATTTAAATAAAATATTTGAATCAAATACTAAGGCAAGCAATTTTAGTTTTTGTGCTGAAAGCAAAACCTACACTATTTTAATTGTTCATGCTTTTAATGTTAATCAATTGAAAATAAGCATCAACCAAAGTGGCTACTCAAATAACATCAATCATTTTCATCATACAAATGTGCATGAAATGGGCAATTTTGAGCCAGGAACAGAATTATATTCTAGAACTCTAAATTCTGCTGAAAAAGACAGCATTGTTCAAATTAAAAACTTCGCTAAAACAGGGCGGTTTATTTTTCAAGACTTTTATTTGAATAGAGCTTCCACAATAATAATTTCCGAAAGCTCAGGATGTTCAAGGTATAATTATTATATATTCAAAAATAGATTTCAAAATAATACAATAGATACAATTACTGGAATAGATTATCAAAGGCGGGGGGGTACGACCCTTGCAAAATATTTAAAGAAGGATTTTATACTATCATATCTTATTTTGATACCACAGGTTATAGAACCCTAACGCCATGCAAATTGCCAAATAGTTGTTTTAAAATAGCAAGCGAATTTGTTTGTCTTGCAAACATAACAAACAATCAACCGAATAAAACTTTGAAAATCAACAACAACTTAGATGTTTTAAGTAACAATGCAAATAAGATTGGAATTAATTATATTTATAATGTGCCATTTTGTATAGATTGTATTTCAAAAAGCACTTCTATTTCCCCAGTATTTGTTTGTAAGTCTAAACAGTATTTAATTGATAATGAATATACACCAACATATTTTTCGTTTTATTTGGGCTCAAATGCGGAAATTCAATTACCAAACCAAAGCTTTTTATTCAGAGGTAATATTAATACAAATCTACAACTTTGTATGGATTCCAATAATTTAATTGATCCATGCAGCCATGGTAATATTTATTGCAATTTGGAGGGTGGCAAATTTTATACAATAGTATATTGGAGTGGCCGTTTCCACCATCCTTATAAACTTATGGCTACGCCACACAGAATTTCTATAAACGACCATGCCAAAAATGCTTACAATCTTGGACATATTTTAAACAACAGTTCTATTAGTCCTGCCATTCCAATAACCTGCCATACAACTGCTGCATTTTCTGACCCCCGTCCAAAGCCAGGAAATGGCCATCATATTTACGATAGATATACTTATCCAATACCTTACAAAGACACTCTAAACAAGCTGAGAAGAATAGAAAGGCGAAATTTATGGTATACATTCACAACTTCTGGTGCTGGGCAAATTAGTGCTGAAATAAATACAATTAATAAATGTTCAGCAAGGATTTTAATTTACAGATATACGAAACCATATTCTCAAATTTTTGATAACAATTTTGATAGTACATTAAATAGTCTTGAAGAAATTGCAATCAATGGATCAAATAGCAACTCATGTTTTGATGATTTCGTTAGCTTTCAGAATTTTGGTTGCGACAACAATCGATATTTTATTTTAATAGAAAATCAAAACACTATAAACTCTCAATTTACACTGAAAATTACTCAAAATCCGAATAATGTACCTACTAATGCAGGAAATTTTTGCACCAATGCAATATCTAGAACTATTTCTTTATTAGGAACACATGTTTTACAGGGATTTAACAATTGCCATAATTATGGTGGCTCACCTTTTGAAGAAGAAAACTCAAATATTAAATCTACATGGTTTGAATTAAATGTCATTAATTTATCAAGATATGATTTTGGTATTAGCTATACAGGAAGTGCAAATCTGTTGAATTATAACATTTATGGCGGGTATTGTAACAATCTCATTAAAATTGCAAATTTGAGAAATGCAAATTCATATATTAGTCTAAGTTGTATGGGTTCAGGGAAAATTTACATCCAAGCCATTTCAAAATCCAATACGAGTGGATTGCTTTCTTTTGAAGCTGTTTTAAAAACACCCTATATTATTAATTGCAAACCATTTGATTTTAAACATCCTATTGCGCAATTCGACTTTTCTGGAGGGTGCAGCGATGACACCCTAATTTGTATTAATAAATCTAATCAAGGGGCTAATATTATTTACAAATGGTATGTAAACAACATATTATACAGCACAAATAAAAATCCAAAACTTTTTATAACTGACCCACAATTTACAAGAACTAATACTATAAAACTTGTTGTAATAAATGTTCTAGATAATTTGAAAGATTCGATGGAAAAAACATTTATTAAAAGAGACTTTAATTACTCGTTTAAAATTAAAAACCCTGAACCATTTAATTGTTATGACACTTTAAAGATGGAAGTTAACACCAATTTTCCCGAGAAATTAAATTTCGAATGGTTTGGTTTCAATTACCCTAATAAATATAATATCCTTCAAAAAGTTCACGGTAAAGTTCAGTATTTCATAAAAGTGAATGCGACAAACAACAATTGTTTTTTTAGTGATTCTATTGAATTAAAAGTTAAAAAACCAAATTTGTTTTTTGGTGATAGTTTGCTATGCAATGGAAATTTCATTATTTTAAATCCAGATACTTTTGACTATTTTACAATTAACAATTTTCGGCTATTTCAAAAATATGAAATTACAACCTCAGGAAAATATGAATTGATTTTTGGTTATAAAGGTTGTAATTATTTTGAAACACTTAACGCAAGCATTACTAATAAAATTGACACCATTATCAAAAAAGATACAATTAAGGTTTGCAATAGCCAAGTTATTGAAATAAAACCCACGATTAAACTTTTGAATTATCGATGGGACAATGGAGATACTTCAAATTCTATTTTAGTTTATGTTCCCAAAGTCTATGAGCTAAAAGGCTCCATAAATAAATGTAAAACCCTTTTTCAAAACTTTACAGTTATAAAAGACTCTGTTCCAGAAAAATTTTTGAAAGACACTAGCCTCTGTCAAAATGACATTTATTACTTTAAATCTCCAATTACAGCAATTCCTATCTTATCAAAGCTGCCAAACATGGATTCTTTCATTATTTTGCATGACACAAAAATAAAAATGACTTTAGGTATAAATAATTGTATTAAACCTGATTCAGCCTTAATAAAAGTAATATACAACCCCAATATTTTTAAAGACACTATAATTTGCTATAATGAAAACTTTCAGTTTTTGAGATTGGACGCAGGCGATGCACAGTCTTACAATTGGCTTGGACAGCAAAACTTTACGCAGTTTTTGAACTCTGATGAATATAAAACCTTCAAAAATGCTAGAGTCAATTGGAACAATTGCAAAGACACAATTTCTTTTAATATTAAACAAGATTGCCCTATTAATGTATTTTTCCCCAATGCTTTTAGTCCAAATGATGATAATTTCAATAACTTTTTTAATGTTTCAATTAAAGGTAATTATGATAATTATAAATATATTATTTTTAACCGATGGGGGGAGATTATATTCAAGGCAAATAATGGAGAAAACTGGTATGGAACATACTTAAATGAAAAGGTTCAAGAAGGTGTTTATGGAGTTTCAATTAGTGTGCTTTCGAAAGGAAAATGGTTTAAATTTTCTGGAACAATTACACTATTATATTAAAACAAAAACTTCCTTTAAATTCTATATTTTTGCAGTTAAGAATAGGCCTTGTGAAAATAATCAAACAGATTTTTAGTTGGGTGATGTTGTTATCGCTTTTCATTACGCCATCCATTAAAAATTTTAATGGATTGTTTGACTTGTATTGGTTTTATCCCATTTATTTAATTCTAATTGTAATAGGGATATTTACTTTAAAGAAAACACTTGTTAAAGGGAATAAATTTCTCCTGTTTTGGCTAATTATTTTTCTTATCAGTACAACAGCCAACTTAATTCACCCCTATCCTATTGAAAATTTATTGAAACAATCGTTTGGGTTTTTATTTGTTGGCTTGGCTTGGTTTGTTTTTTTTAAATTAAAATGGTTAACAATCCACGAAACATTTAATGCTTATCTAAAAATTGCTATTATTGCGGCTTTTTTAACGATTCCTGAGCAAATTTTACATTATAATGGCATTCATTTAACACCTATGAAAGGGGCGTGGCTTGGGATGTTTCGCTGCTACAGCATTTGCGAAGAGCCATTTTATTTAGCACTTTTAATTGCCCCAGCTTTAATACACCTTTTAAAAAATCTCAAGCAATCCAAAGATTATATTATTTTAACAATCCTAACAATAGGCTTGTTTTTCACTTTTAGTGGAGCCGCTTGGTTAGGCATTATCCTTTATTTTATTGTTAAGCTATTTAAACAAGAAAACCACAAACAAATTATTGTTTCTATGGTGTTAATTATTGGCATACTTTCAATCTTGTTTGCATACAAGGGAACACAAACGCGAATAAAACAATCCTATGAATTGTTTACCTATTTTCCACAAATACCAAATATACAATTTCTTGAATCACAGAACACCTCTTCTCGTTCTATTTATTTAAACTCAGTAGTTGCTTGGCAGCAATTTAAATTGAATCCATTAATAGGAGGCGGAATTGGTAGCCATAAATCGGCTTATGAAAAAATTATTATAAAGAAAATGCCCGAAAACGCCATTGCTCATTATAATGTAAATGATGGCGGTTCGGGCTTAATAAGATGGATTTCTGAATTTGGATTATTAGGAATTTTTCTTATCCTATTTTTGTTAAAAAGCTTAGTTTTATCTAAGAAAAATAATATTAAAGAAGCATCACTTTCATATTGGTTGATACATTTAATTCATGCTGGGAATTTCTTTAGTCATGGCACTTTCCTCTGGATTTTTATTACGAAAAACAGGTGGTTTGAAACTGACAGTAACAATAAAGAAGGCAAACCATAGCTGCCAAGTATAAGGATTTAAGGAAGCCACCATATAACTCTCAAAAAAAGCCATAAATAAAGCTGAAAAAATAAAAGGGGCTAGCCAAAGACTCTTAAATTGAAATTTAATGGTGTAAACAAATAGGCCAATTAAATAGGCAATCAAACCTATAAGCCCTGTATTTAACCAAATTGTAAGATAAGAATTATGAATATTTCCATAGTTATGCATTAACATTGGCAAAATTTTAACATAAGCTCGGTCCCATTTCGAGTATTCTTCATAAGAAAAACCATGTCCAAAATAAAAATTATTTTGAATTTCCATCCAACAGGCTTGCCAAATATATATCCTTCCCGAGGCGTAAGACAAAGTATCGAGACGCAGTTCTTTTTCTAAACTGGCTGCCACAACAAGTCCCTCTAACTGCAAAAGAATAAAATTATAACTAAACGCCAAAACCAAAATAAGAATTAACCCAATCAAAAAGCGAACTCTTAAAAATCTAAATCCTGCAAAAATACCTAAAGATATCATCGCATTTCGAGAACCTGAAATAACAATGGCGAAGATAAAAATACTTAAAAGTGCATAAAACATTTTTTTGGAGAATATATTTGGAAGCTTATCCTTTATTAAAAACATATTCATGATAAAAAGCGTGGAAAAAATACCAACACCATTGGGGTTTCTATGGATGCCATTGAATCTACCAAATTGGGCAAATACTGCAGGATTTATTCGGGACATTAAAATACTGAAACCATAAAAAAAAGCAAATATCAAAACAAGTTGTTTTAAAAAAACCAATCCATCGCCCTTATCAAAAATCAAGAAAAGCAAAACAGGAACCACCAAAATCACCAAGGTATAAGACAACAATTTTTGCAACCCTATTAAACTAAAATTTGATAAAAACAATCCAATAAAGGCAACCAATATATAAAGGGCAAAATATTTTAAATAACTAAACTGAATATACATTTTACCTTTAAAAATTAAAAAAAGCACAATTAAGATTAAAATCAAATCCTTTGTATTTCCACCAGATGTAGAAAACAAAGGAGAATTGCTATCGGAAAACAATAATAAAACAACAAAAACAATAAAAACAGATTTAAAATCACTTTTACTCAAGTCATACAAAACAATACCCAATACTATTGGGATGGACAAAACGGCACCGCCAAAACTTGCCCCAATAATTAGCAAAAATCTATATAAAAGAGGCTTTATCAGTTTAAACTCTTTATATACCTCCCTAATCATTTTTTATTTTTAATAAGAAATTTTCATAGTTTTTCACTTGATTTTTCCAATAAAATGGGACCACTTTTAGGGTTGAATTGTTTTTCATTTCATCCAATTCTTTTATATCCATATTCATGAAATATATTAAACCATCCATTAATTGATGTTCATTTTCTGGATGAATGATTTTACCGTTTCCTAAACCCACAAGTTGAGATACCGCCCCCACATTGGTGGCCAAAACGGATAGACCTTGGGCCATGGCTTCTAAAATCACGGTTGGCATACCTTCCGATAGGGAAGGCAAAACGAGCACATCGCACTTCGCAAAAACTGCTTTTAGCTCGTCTTCACTAGAAATTGAACCATAATACTTAATATGTTCGTTTTTTAGTTGTTTTTCTTCGGGAATAGGACCCACAAAATGAAATTTGAATTGATAGGAATTTAAAAACTTATTTGACAGTACTTTATTTAAGATATCAATCCCTTTTCTGTGTTCATGTCTGCCAATAAAAATAAAATTTATCGCTTCATTATTGGATTTAACTTGCTGCAATTTCCAGTTTTCTTCAATTCCAATTCCACATTCAAAAACAGGATTTTTCAATCTAAATTGTTTTAATATCTCATTTAATTCTCCACCTAAGCTTTGAACAAAATCTGCTTTTTTAAGAATATAGTTAGATGGAATTTTCAGCAGCATCTTTTCCACTTGCTCTTTCAGGCTGTATGCTTTCTGATACATTTCTAAGCCGTGTAAATTAACAACAATCTTTGTTTTAAATTGCTTTCTTCGTTTTAAAAAAAACCAAGCGGTGAAGCCTTGCGCATAAATAACATCAAAATTGTCTATTGAATTTTTATAAAACCGAAAAAGTTGTTGGCTGTATTGATACGATTTTAAAATATAATGTCCAGGGAAATTCATTCCTTTTGGAAATTCAAATCCATTTACTTTAATATTCTCAGAATTAAACAGATTATTTACATCATTTTGCGAAGGCAAATCTTGATTGTAAACACAATGTGCTACTGTCAACTCATGCCCTAATGCACCTAAATTCTTTATTAAATTTGTTGAGTGTTTTTGCATGCCTCCTATAGAGAACGGGAAAATGCCATCAGTTAAAAACAATATTTTCATTTTATTGATTAATAATTAAATGCGCTGCTTTTTCCCATGTGTATTCATTCATTATTTTAGTTTTAAAATTCTTTCCAAGTTCATTTCTTAGATTTTCATCCCTTAACAACAATTTCATTGCATCCAC
>JBDNIM010000371.1:0-3737 GCA_041688295.1 Bacteroidia bacterium | reverse complement strand
ATTTATTTTTTCTCTGTTATTAATGACATCTGGCGTAGCAATTTTTTTGTTTGGATTCAATGAGTCAACAATAGTTTGTTCTAATTTTTCAGCGGCACTGTTGCTGTTTAGTAGTTGGGCTATTATTGAGGGCTTTTCATTTATGTTAAAATCATTTTCTAGATATTGAAGTTTGAAAATATATTGCTTCACTTCAAAAGGAGAAATATTGTCAGAAACAATGAATTGGCTGTCGTTTTGGTCTATAATTCTATTTTGACAATTAACAAAAACAAGGTTTTTAACTTTTTTAGAGTGCTTTATTTTAATGTTAACCATAATATTTGTGGTTTTACTATTACTGAGATTTAAGTAGTAATAAGTTTCAAAATTTGAAATGATTTTTTGGTTGGTATTGCTTAAAATGTCAATGCTTATTTTACCATTGCCCGATGAAACAAAAGGGAAATACACTAAATAATTAGAATCTATTGAAAGCGTTTTGTTAAATTGGGTGTTGCAGTTTAGGTCTAAATGATGGTAGGTCGATAGTTTGACAATTTCGTTCGCATTAAAATACAAGTTGGCAATGCCAAGTAGATTTGTTTTTGTTTTCACTGCCTTGTTATTTGAAATAAATACATTGTTCAAAAGCAATTCGTTGTTGTCAAAAACACCATTTTCATTAATATCCCAAAATGAAATTGCTTTTACTTTACTTGAGTTTTCAGTTGTTATTTGTGCAATGCTATTGAATTGGTGTTTGAAAAAGTCGTTGCTACTCGTGTTAAAATTACCACTAATAATAGCTTTTTCAGCATTGTTTTTAAAGCTTAAATTAATGTAAGTGTTTGCAATATAAATTCCTTTTGAGGTTTTAAATTGTGTGCCATCAAAAATATATGTTTCGATTCGATTGGTGTTTGGGTTTTGAAAATATAGATATAACTGATTGTTGTTGTTCATACTTCCTAAATAATTGGTGGTATATAAACTATCGGGTAGGGGAAAATGGCGCCAGATATTATTGTCTAAAATGGAAATTCCATTGGTGTAAAAAAGGTTATTGCAAGTTAAAACACAAAGCTTATTGTTAAAACCTATTAAATCATTTATCTTTTTATTTAATGGCGTAATCGTATTGAATTTTCCATTTACAAATACTCCAATATTTAGAACTGAATATCCACCAATCCTAATAGAATCAGCACTAGTTTTGTTTTTTTCAAAAACATATAACAGATTATTTACATATTTAAAATTCAGTCCACTCGTTGAAGTATTATTAAACCCAGCAAGACTATTTGCACCTATCCCTTGCCAACTTATGCCATCAAAGATTACAATTCCATTTATAATTTGGTTAATGGCAGTTGATATTTCACCATAAATAATCATGGCGTTTTCATTAGCCTCTATTCTATTGACGGATAATAATTCGGGGTCATCGTTTTTTAAATCTAAGTTGCACGATTGCCAAGTGCTGCCATTAAACTTTATGATGCCAGCCCCTAAATTATTGTCTGAAGAATCGAAGTTTCCTATCACATAAACTTCATTTTTAAACACCGCAATATCTCGAATCAATGGAGCATATAAGCCATTGTTTTTAAACAGTTTAATAGGTTTTGTTGTCAGCCATGCCAATCCATTAAAAACCTGCAAGCGAATGATGGAAAACTCTTTGCCATAGTTGAAAGTTGAGGTAATGGTGTCATAAAGCAAAGCATATATCGTGTTGTTATTGTCTATTGCATTTAAATAATAATTTGCGCCTTGCTGATGATAAAAACGGTTGATTGATAGCCCATCTTCAATAGGTTTAATGGTTTGCGAAATGGATTGCGAAGCATTTAAAAAAAGAAAAATTAAAAGTAGTAAATATGGTTTCATTGGCGTGGTTTTATTAGTGGTGTATAGCTGATACCTATGTTGATTTGAGACATAAAATTGGAGTTATTCAGCTTGCTATTGTTATTGTTTATTGCGTTTTTGTCCATGCTTATCTGCCACAAACTATTTATGCCAAATTGTGCATTAATTTGATAATTAAAGAAAAGGTTGGCTTGGGGCATTAATTTAAAATTTCTTTCCGTTTTAATATTGTTCAATCGATTGTTTTCAAAATCAAAAAGCTTTGTTTCTGTAGTTTTAAAATAAATAAAAACGGCTGACACGCCACTCCAAATAGATAATTTATTGCTACTAAAAACTTTTCCTTGCAAACCCACAGGTATTTGAATCGTCCTACTTTTTGCCGCAAATTGATTGGTCGAAAGTTTCCCTTGATTGACTGGCACTTGCAAATAGCCCAAACGATTACCCAAAGAATCATATACTATTACTTGGCGATTATTAAATTCAAATTTGCTGGAACTGTTGGTTTCCGTCCATTGCAAACCTGCTTTTATTTTCAACCCACTTCGTATTTGATAAGAAATATTAAATTGTGTGCTAATGCCTTTCTTCATTTTACCTTCTGTTTTCTTAAAAAGAATGCCTTCATCAGAATACGGAAATGTTGATTGAATCGTGTTTAATCGGTTTTTTTCAAAAGCAAATCCTGTCATTAATTCAAAAGAGAATTTGCTTAATCTGGGTTTGACGAATGTTTTTTTAGTAGGCGATAAAGCTACTAAATCATTGTCTTTTACAAAATTGTTTTTAAACGGATGATAAAGTTTTAAGGGTAAATTGAGAACCAAAGAATTGTTCTCAAATAGATCTTCAGTATTTGATAAAGAAGGAGTTGATGTTTTTTCTCCTTTGAAAATAAATCCTTGTTTGGTTTCTGTTTTCTTTTGAATGAAAGCCAGATTTTCTTTTTCATTATTTTCTTTTGTTAAGTTGCTTAATCCAGTTCCAGTATTTGTCTCATTCATACTATTATTCAATTCATTTTTTGAAACAGATGCCTTATTATTTGAAGTTATAATATTGTTTTCAAGAGATTTATTACTTTTTAAATCTGTTTTTTTATTGATAAACAAAGCCACCGATACGCTCGTAATTAAAAGCAATAACAAGGCGGCCCATTTTTTATAGTAACTGGTTTTGAATTGATGAATAAAGGCTTTAGTTTCTGGAACGGTTTCAAGGTTTTTTAACTGATTAATGGCTGCATCAATTGGATGTATTTGGCTTTGAATTTTATTAAAGAAAGAAGCATCAGGCATGGCCTCCATATTCTCCAATCCATAATTTAGGTATGCATCCATCTCATTTCCCGATTGGGCTTGTTTCAAAATGCTTTCGCCAATGCCATGGTCTGGCAATTGCTCAAAATCTGAAAGACTTTCAAACAAAAATTTGTCGATATTTTTAAAATTATCCTGCATTTTTTTGTTGAATAAATAATTGTAATTGCTCGTTCAGTAACAGTCGTGCCCTTAAAACGATGCTGCGACAGCTCGACTCTTTAATATTTAAAGCATTGTCAATATCGGATTGAGACATTTGGTCAACGGCAAACATATTCATCACCAATCTATATTTTTCGGGCAGTTCTTGAATCATTTGCAGGGCATCTTGTTTTGTAACAATATTTAGCCAATGCTCTTTTTCATAATCTTCAATTTCTTCAATGGGCAGTTCAACATTATCAAGATTTTCCGTTTCGTTTCCAAATATGTTTTTTCTTTTTATGAAATTAATAGAGTTGCGCACAAATATCTGATACATCCACGATTTTAGCGCATAATCGCCTTTAAGCGTGTGCAACGCATGATACACTTTTATAAAACCCTCTTGCAAAAGGT
>JBDNIM010000370.1:0-5099 GCA_041688295.1 Bacteroidia bacterium | reverse complement strand
AACAATTGAATTACATGCCCGCAAAACGGCTGTTAATTTTTATTTAAAAATGGGGTATCATACCATCGGCCATGAATTTATGGAAGTGAATGTGCCACATTTTAAAATGATGAAAGATTTATGCATCTAAAATTTTATGGTCTGTTTAAGCAAAATTAAGTTGTAAAAAACGAAATAATTAAAACCGCACTCGCTCTCATCTTGCTAGTGGGCAATTTTCTTGCCCCTTGCAACGCTAATTTTTGTATAACTTTTTTAATTGTCTTTTCAAAATAGCAAGCTAGTAATACCTTTATATTAGATTCAACTAATTAATGCAACCCTAACGATAATAAAAAAAATAGAATCAATAAAAAAGGGAGAGAATAAATAATTCTCACCCTTTTTTATAGGTCGATTTTATTTCATACTTTCACCATCGTTCCCCAACGTTGCAAAAAATGAATACACATATTAAACCTCACGCAAACATATGAAATAGCCGCACTTAAAAAAGCAGGCAAGAGCAATATTTACATTTCTGAATCATTAAACCTGCACAAAAGCACCATTGGCAAGGAGTTAAAACGCAATGTGGATAAAGGTAAAACTATCTTATATTCGCTCAAGAATTTGCTAATTTAAGAAAACTAGAAAAGCCTAAACGGCATACATTTAGCCCACAATTGAAGGCAATTGTCAATGAAAAACTATTTAAAAAATGGATTCCTGAACAAATAGTGGGCAGATGAAACAAGCAACTTTTGCCAATGGTAAGCCATGAAACCATTTACAAATACATATGGAAAGAAAAACAAAGCAATGGCAAATCGTACGAACACTTTAGAAATAGCAGCAAGAATTGGAGATTGGGAAATAGATTTAATAATAGGGGAAAACCATAAAGGAGCCATAGTAACAGCCACAGAAAGAAAGACCAATTATGAATTGATAGCTCCAGTGAAATCAAAACCATTAAAACAAGTAAAAAAAGCATTGATCAACATGTTTGCACCTTATAAAGAACAAGTATTGAGTATAACCTGTGATAATGGAAGAGAGTTTTTTAAGCATCAAGCAAAAGCAAAAAAGTTAACTTGAAAATACTATTTTGCTCATCCATACGCAAGCTAATAAAGAGGCCTAAATGAGTATCAAAATAAATTGATAAGACAATTTACACCTAAAAAAATGGAACTCCAAAAAATACGATTGTAAATAATGCTTTTGAAAAAAGAAATTTGTTTCTCACTGTGATAGATTTAATTTAATTTTTTATTTCACGAATTATCTTCTTTGTCAGAAACAGACTTTAAAGAGTCTAAAAAATCGCGCAAATATTTATTGAATTCTTCGGGCTGTTCAAGATTGGAAACATGTCCTGCATTATCTATAATTTTCAAACTCGAACCCTCCATATGCTCATGCATAAATTCGGATTGTCCAAGTGGTGTTACTGAATCTTCTCTACCACAAATAATAATTGTTGGAATACCTATAGCACTTAAGTTAGAACAGGTTTCGGAGCGCCCAGCCAATGCAGTTATGCCCGCAATAATAATCTCTTTAGAATTTGCAAATACAATATCACTAAGGTTCTCCACTAATTCTGTTTTATTGGTTAACGAATTTGGATGAAAAACACTTTTAACAAATTTTTCATTAAACTCAGTTTCGCCATCTCGTTTAATTTGTTCAATAGCTTTGTTTCTATTTTCCTTGACTTCCGCTGTATCGGCAATGCATTGTGTGTCGCATAAAATTAAGGCTTCAAATCGTTCTGGAAATTTTTTTATAGCATTTAAGGTAATGAATCCGCCCATTGAGAGCCCGCAAACGATTGCTTTTTTGATGTTTAATTTATCCATAAACGAAACTAAATCTTCGCTAAATAAATCAATGCTAAGCGGTGTATCTTCATCTGTTGATTTGCCAAACCCGCGAATATCGATAGCTATTAAACGATTAGAATTTTTTAAATTATCAAGTTGCCCTTTCCACATGGACTTATCGAAAGGAAAGCCATGAAGAAAAATCACAGGCGTTTTTCCTTTTCCTACATCATTATATGAAATAGCCAAGTGGTTGACTTCTGTTATTAGATTTTGATAAGAATTATCTAATTCCATAGTTGCAACTGCACTTGTTGGTAAATTTTCACTTCTATTTGATTCCAAATTTTCAGTATGATTATTTTCATATCCATCATATAGTACTAAAAGTGATTCATAGTAGGATGTTAAGGTTTTTACTGTTATTTCTGGATCTTCTTGACGGGGAATGGTTACGGGCATCTCGTTCATGAATTCAAGTAATTCAGGATTTCTTTCTCTGATTTTGTTAGTAATAGCTAAAATCATTTCGTTTAATTCTAATTCGGTTTTCATCATATTTTATTTTGTTTATTTTGTTTGTTTTGTTTATTTGTATATTTATTTAAAAAGGATCTGATAATTCGCTACCTCGGATTAGTTTTTCGTTTACAACTTCATCAATACCTAATGCAGAAAGTTCTCTACCGTAACCAGAACGCTTGATGCCGCCAAAAGGTAAATCAGCCTCTGTCCCTGTTGGGTGATTAATAAAAACCATGCCCGTATCAATTTGATTCGCAACTCGTTTTCCTCTTTCAATATCTTGCGTAAATACGCAGCCACCTAAGCCATAAGGCGTATCATTGGCTAAATCAATAGCTGACTTTTCATCTTTTACTCTAAAAAATGTAGCCACAGGGCCAAAAAACTCTTCATAGTAAACAGGATTATCCTTTTGCATATTGGTAATGATAGTAGGCTCCATAAAAGCACCTTCTCTTTGTACCCTTTTTCCGCCTAATAAGATTGTCGCACCGCCATCAACAGCTTTTTGTACCTGAGCTGCTATTAGCTCTGCTGCCTTTTCACTACTCAATGGTCCTAATTGTGTTGAGGCATCCATCGGATTTCCCACTATTAGTTGAGAAAGTTTAATTTTAAATTTTTCCAAAAAAACATCTGCCACACTTTCTAACACAATAAATCTTTTGGAGGCAACGCAAGATTGCCCATTATTATTAATCCTCCCTATTACTGCCCATTCAACTGTTTTATCCATATTGGCATCATCAAGGACAATAAAGGCATCGCTTCCTCCTAATTCCAATACCGATTTCTTTAAATGTTTTCCTGCTTCTAAAGCTATACTTGCACCTGCGGCTTCACTACCAGTAAGCGAAACTCCTTTTATTCTTTTGTCAGCTACCAAAGCAGATGCGCGCTTACCAGATATCAATAGGTTGGTGTATAATCCATCGGGTGCTCCTGCTTCTTTAAATAATTCCTCAATTGCAATGCCACATTGAGGAACGGTGGAAGCATGTTTTACCAAAATAGTATTGCCTATCATAATATTGGGTGCTGCAAAACGAGCTACCTGATAAAATGGAAAATTCCAAGGTTCTACACCCAACAAAACACCAATTGGTGTATACCTGATTAATGCTTGTCCATGCGTTGGATACAATATTTTGTCGGCCAAAAAACTTTCGGCATTGTTGGCATAATAATCAAATATTTCAGCACTTAATTTTATTTCGTCTTCCGCATGAGCCAATAATTTACCCATTTCTAAGGTTATCATCTTCGCAAAAATATCTTTCTTATCTCTTAGCAAACCAGCAACTTTATGTAATAATGCTGCTCTTAATTTATAATCGGTCTTTTTCCAATTTCCATAAACATTTGATGCTTTTTCTACCGCTTTATTTACCTGCATTTCTGTCATTTCGGCAAAAGATTTAATGACTTTATTTGTCGTGGGATTAATTGTTTGAATGGACATATTTAAATTATTTTAGATCAATAAAATTGGAAATTATTTTGTGAAGAATGTTTTTCTTATTAATTAAATTTAGTTTATTTTTTTTTAAAAAAGTAAAATGGTTTAAACATGTAGTTTTTTGTATAATAAATACTTACACACGGTTTGCAATTGCATTTTTTTTGAAAGTAGCCGAAGAACTTTAAATTTCAAAAATTATTTATTTTATTGAAAAAGATTTGCTTAATGAAACAAACATAATAAACGGTTACACGCTCGGCTACCATTTCGTTGGTCACTGCCAGAAGATTGGGAAACTGCAGTGTTCATGATACCCGTTAGGCCAATCTGACATATTGTGTAGTTTCATTAAGCTAAATCAAGGTCTTTTAGTATGGTTTTATTTTGCTGATTAAATAAATCAATTTGTTGGTAATAATACTTTGTCGATTATATGAATTGCTCCGATTGACGCAGAAATATCAGAATCTGTAACTCTTTCTCCACCAACTGTTACATTACCAACCTTTACAGTAACTTTTAGTTTGCTACCTTCTACTGTCGTTAACTCCTGTCCATCTTTTAAATTAGACACCATTGTTTTTCCGCTTACCACATGGTACTTCAAAACTTCAGAAAGTTTTGATTTGCTTTCTGGCTTCAATAATTTGTCCACCTCTGTTTGGATTGCACCAAATGCTGCATCGGTTGGCGCAAAAACCTTAAACAATCCTTCGCTTTGCAAAGTTTCTACTAAACCATCGGCTTTTACTTCCGCTGTTAGTGTTTTGGCATCTGTTGTGGCAATTGCTACGATGTCTTTGTTTGTGGTAGTTTTGTTTTCCATTTTTTTTATTTTACATAAAGAATACGTTTTCTTTACACTGCAAAATTGCATTTAATGGGTGTTTCAAGTATTACACAATTTAGAGTAAGTGTTACATCATTCATAATTGTTTTAAAATCAATCATAATTTGCTTTTGTCCTGCTAAGCGCTCTAGCTCTGCCAGTTTTTGCAAAAGGGCCAAAACGCGTTTTGTTTCACTTTCCATTTCTACCACCAAATGCTCGCCATTTTTATCTTTAATTGTATATTTTTCTATCCACTTACAAACATTGTTTGCTCGCACTTGATAGGCTTTGCTTACCTCCAAAACACTTGTCTGTTTGCGCTCTATTTCTTTTACTTTTTGTCGCTTAAATTCTTCACTAAAGCTCCGCTTCCTGCGCTCTTCTGTGCTTAACTGAAATTGTTCTCTTGTTGCCATTTTTTTATTCTTTTTAAAGTTATTTTTATCCCTTTAAAACGGTCAAGTTATTT
>JBDNIM010000369.1:0-2665 GCA_041688295.1 Bacteroidia bacterium | reverse complement strand
TGCTTTCTGAATTTGATGTTGTTGTGGCGAGTGTTCATAGCAACTTAACTATGGATTTGGAGAAAGCAAATGCAAGACTTATTAAAGCGATTGAAAACCCATTTACTCGCATTTTGGGCCATCCAACCGGCCGGCTTTTACTAATGCGAGAGGGCTATCCCATAGACTATAAATTTATTTTAGATGCTTGTATTGCAAATAATGTTGTTGTTGAACTCAATGCACACCCTTACAGATTGGATATAGATTGGCGCTATATTTCTTATATTATTGATAAAGGCGGAATGATTTCAATCAACCCCGATGCACACCAAAAACAAGGGTATTTTGATATGAAATATGGTGTAAATGTGGCACGAAAAGGATATTTAATGCCAGAAAATTGTTTGAATGCAAAGAATTTAGATCAATTTAGTATTTGGGTTAAAAATAAAAAATAAGTTTTGAAAAAATCTTCTCCTAAAATATTAATTCTCAGATTCAGTTCTATTGGCGACATAGTTTTAACCACGCCACTTATCCGTTGTTTGAAAACCCAAATACCTGGCTGCGAAATTCATTTTTCTACTAAAAAACAATTTAATGTTATCTTAAATACAAATCCTTATATATCTAAACTACATCTTTTAGAAAATGATTTAAGTGATTTTATCGCAACCTTAAAAATTGAGAAATTTGATTATATCATTGACTTACACAATAATATAAGAACCAGAATCATTAAATTTAAACTTGGTGTCAAATCATTTAGTTTTGAAAAAATTAACTTCCAAAAATTTTTAATCACCCAATTTAAAATTAACCGGTTGCCAAAAGTTCACATTGTTGATAGATATTTAGAAGCCGTGAGTGATTTGGGGGTAAAAAATGATGGCAAAGGTCTTGACTTTTTTATTGATGCAAATACCGATAGTTTACCTGTTTTTGAAGAACAAGAATATGTGGTTTATGCCATTGGCGGACAGCATTTCACTAAAAAACTGCCTTATGCGAAGCAAATAGAGTTGCTCACTCAAATCAATAAAAAAATAATTTTAATAGGAGGGAAGGAGGATGAAGAGGCTGGTAATTTATTAGCAAATAGCGTTAATAATATTTTCAATTTATGCGGTAAATTAAGTATTCATCAGAGTGCTTTATGTATTCAAAAATCAAAATTTGTTATAACCCACGACACTGGTATGATGCACATTGCTGCGGCATTAAATAAAACTATTTTCAGCATTTGGGGCAATACAATTCCGGAATTTGGCATGACTCCTTATTTTAAAAAGAATACGCTTTCAAAATCTATTGTTATAGAAAACAATGAATTAAGTTGCCGTCCGTGCAGTAAAATTGGGTATAAAAAATGCCCCAAAGCGCATTTTAAATGTATGAATGATTTGAGTTTTGAAAGTTTAAACTTTCCTGATTTTTAACTTTTTTACTATTCCATTCTTAAATTTAATATCCGCATAAAACATTCCCAACTCTTTTAAAGGTGTTTTGAAAATTAAAATTGATTCTATTTCATTATTAGAATCCATGTTTTTTAAGAAATATGATAATTGGCTTGATAATTTTTCAGGTATTGACTCGGAATTGAAAAACAATAATTTATTTTCGTAATTTGCAAGTTCATCCAATCTAATTTGAATCTTAGAATTATTAAGTTCAAAAAAAGTATTGCCATCAAAAAGAGATACAATTGAGGTCTCTTCTTTATTAATTTCAGAAATAATGGAATCTAGTTTATTTGTTGGACGCAAGTGCAATGTGGTTCCATTTTGTCCAATAATAAATAACATTTTGTTTCGGACATAAAAAGCGGCTTTTCCTGCCATTGCTTTTAAAATAATATCTTCTGTATTGGCTTTATCGCAAACTATTGAAGTCGCCTCTGTTGTGCCAAAATTAATTACCCCATCATCTATTTCAACATTACTTATAAACTCATTACATCCCGCAAACCCTTCGATTTTTCTCAAATTTGTGTCTAATAAAATATAAGGCTTTGCCTTTCCTAATTGTATGTTTTTTAATTCTTTCACAGCATTTAAAATTTGCCATTTGTTATTCATTAATATTCTAACATCTGTTATTATAGTACTCGTTTTTTTGATTACTTTGACAAGTTTATAAGCTTTTTTTATTTCATTATTGCTCAAAGTGTCATCTTGCTCTTCAATTATTATTTCAGTTTCGTTGCCCATTTCAAACAAAAAACCTTTTATTTGGTATGGAAAATTCATCCACATACTGTCTTTGTGAATTTTGACACTATAGCAGGCCATAATAACGCCCTCATATTCGCAGGAAACTTTTTTGTCTGCAACAATAATAGTTAATTGTTCTTTGATCTGTGCTTTTATTTGGGTTGTAAATAAAAATGAAAGTAGGAAAATTGATAAATGTATTTTTTTCATTGAAAAATCGGTTGTAGTTATTATGCAAATATGCGCAAAATTATTTTGAAAACACTATTTTAAAATAATAAATTCAAATTTGGGGTAGCCTCTTTCTTTTTTGTTATTATAAAAATCCAAAAATTTTAATTTATAATAATTTCCTTCTGTGTCTTTTATAACATAAGTGTTTTTTGAATTGATGGTATATTCAAAAGTACTTTTAAAGCTAAATGCTTTGTATTCAAATCCAATGGTATTTCTTTTTTTAGAAAAAC
>JBDNIM010000368.1:0-1289 GCA_041688295.1 Bacteroidia bacterium | reverse complement strand
CTGCTTATGTTTACAGATTAAAAGAAACCAATGAAATAGCAGCCAATTGCCATCAATTGCCTCAAAATCAATTTGAAAAAGAACTGTTGACTGTTCACGAAATTTGCAGCTTTTATCACCCTATTATTCAGTTTTTAGAAGAAAATTATCCGCAAATTAACTTGATATTCACCGTTTCTCCTGTAAAACACCTGAAAGATGGAGTAGCAGAGAATAACATAAGTAAATCTACGCTGCTGCTGGCAATTCATTCATTGGCCCAAGAATTTCCAAAAATTGAATACTTTCCTTCTTATGAGTTAATGAATGATGATTTGCGCGACTATCGTTTTTATGAATCTGATGGCGCACACCCTAATGCAATTGCTATCAATTATATCTATGAAAAATTCAAAAACACATTTTTTGACAAGGAAACAATCGCATTTGAAAAAGAAATGACTGCTTATTTAAAACTAAAAAACCATCAACCAATTTTGAATTCAATATTAAAGACCCAGCAATTGCAAATGAAGATTGAAAGTTTAGGTCAAGAATTAAGTAAAAAATACAAGATAATCCTTTAAGCATTTCGCAACTAAACGCTATCAAATTAGAATAGATATTTTAGGCAATATTGCATATTTTTGCAACTAGTTTTAAAATGGCGCAATACGAACATTTATCAATAGAAAAAAAGTGGCAAAAAAGATGGGCCGAGACTCAAAACTTTAAAGCACAAAATAATAGCGAAAAGAAAAAGTACTATGTTTTAGATATGTTTCCATACCCTAGCGGGGCGGGGTTGCATGTAGGACATCCGCTTGGCTACATAGCTTCCGATATTTTTAGCAGATATAAAAGACATCAAGGCTTTAATGTTTTACATCCAATGGGCTACGATGCTTTTGGATTGCCTGCTGAGCAATATGCTATTCAAACGGGGCAACATCCTGAAAAAACCACAAAAGAAAACATCCTCAGATACAGAGAGCAATTAGACAGAATTGGGTTTTCTTTTGATTGGAGCAGAGAAGTAATTACATGCGAGCCTCAATATTACAAATGGACGCAATGGATTTTTATCCAGTTATTTAATAGTTATTATAACACCAAGCTAGACAAAGCTGAATCAATTACAGTATTGATAAGCAAGTTTGAAAAAGAAGGTTTTCAGTCTGAAGATTTGAGTTTTACCAATACGGATTGGTTAAGTTTTTCTGAGAAAAAACAATCTGATATTCTTTTGAAGTTTAGACTCGCTTTTTTAAGCGAAACTATGGTGAATTGGTGTCCTGCCTTAGGAACGG
>JBDNIM010000367.1:0-2932 GCA_041688295.1 Bacteroidia bacterium | reverse complement strand
CGCAAACATCAATCATTTAATAGGATTATGGGGCAACTCTTTCAACAAAAAAGTTCCTCTTAATTAAGAAAAACTAGCTTTAATATCAAGGCAAAGACTCGTTTTGATACAAAATCCTCAGAGTGATTCAATCAAATTAAGAATAAAATTGATGCTAAATCCTTCAACAATTAGAGACACCGAAACGGATTGGATATATTTTAAATAAAAAAATTAGTCTTTTATTTCAGTTATTTCAGCATCGCCCCAAAGGTCTTCTATGCCGTAAAACGCTCTTTTTTCTTCCACAAAAATATGCACAACGACATCGAAATAATCTATTAAAATCCATTCTGCACTTTCCCATCCTTCAATGTGCATTGGCTTTTCGCCTGTTAGTTTTCTAACAAACTCTTCAACACTGCTTGCAATTGCACTAACCTGCTTGTCGCTTGTGGCATGACAAACAATAAAATAATCTGCCATAGCCGATTTCAACTTTCTTAAGTCTAAAACCTTTATATCAATTCCTTTTTTTTCTTGAATGCCAATTACGACAGCATCTTTCAATTCGGTTTTACTAACTTTCTTTTTGGCCATTAATGTATTTACTTTATATTTGTATGCTTTAATTTTGATTGCAAAAATAACTCCAAAAACCCAATTAATTGGTCAAAATATTTTTTATTTTAATCAGATAGAATCTACCAATACTTTTGCCCATCAATTTGTTAAAGAACAAACTGAAAGCAATGGTGTGGTTTTTTTTGCAGAAGAACAAACCAAAGGACGGGGACAAAATGAAAAACACTGGGAATCTGAACCTTACAAAAACCTTTGTTTCTCATTTATTTTTGAACCAAAAAACGCAACAATAGAAAAAACTTTTTATTTTAACAAGTTAATTTGTTTAAGTATTTCTCAAGCCGTTAAAAATTATTTAAAAACCGAAAAGGTAGAAATAAAATGGCCAAATGATATTTTTGTTAACAACAAAAAAATTGGAGGTATTTTGATAGAAAATAATCTTCAAAACAACAAAATAAAACACTCGATTATTGGAATCGGAATCAATGTTAACCAAAGTTTTGTTTCTCAAAAATCTTTTATTGCTACTTCTTTTTATGATGTTTTAACAACTGAAACAAGCCGGGAAGATTTGTTTTGCTTGATTTTAGAAACCATAGACAACAATTTACTATTGACTAACCAAACATTAATAGAAAAAAATTTTGATATGAACTTGTTAGGGTTTAATAAACCTTGCGAATTTCTAGATGCTTCATCTACAAAATTTAAAGCAAAAATTGTAGGTGTTAATAATCATGGGCAACTATTGGTTCAATCTAACGGTTCAACAACGGCATATTTGCATGGAAGCATAAAACAAATTATATGATTAAAAAAGGAGTTGTAGATTTAGGGAATACAAGAATAAAAGTAGGCGTTTTTAATGAAATTGGCGAACTTTTAGAAACTAAAGTATTAAAAAACATAAATGAAGTGCAGCAATATTTCCAAGAAAATGGCGTTATTAATGTCTTGGTTTCATCCACTCGAAAAGTAGATTTGAGAGAATTAGAACCAATAGGTTATAAGGAATTGACACATAAATTAAAAATGCCGTTTATTAATGTATATCAAACACCAGAAACTTTGGGAGCTGACAGATATGCCCTAATGGCAGCTGCGAATAATAAATTTCCAAAACAATCAGTTTTGGTTTTTGATTTTGGAACTTGCATAACAATCGATTTTTTGGATGCGGATAATACATATTACGGTGGCAATATTTCTTTAGGATTAGAAATGCGATTAAAAGCCATGCACGAATTTACAGAAAAATTGCCTTTGTCAAACATGTCGCATTTTAAAAAAATAATGGGTCATAACACTAATTCTGCCTTGGCATCAGGTGCTTTTATGGGAATAAAAATGGAGATAGAAGGCTATATTAAACATTTTTCAGAAAAGGACAAACAGCTTAAAATTGTTTTTACAGGTGGCGACATGAAAAGTTTTGACTTGCAAGAAAAATACAAGATATTTGCAGACCCAAATTTTGTTCTAAAAGGACTATTTGCAATTATAAAAATAAATGAAAATTAAACACATAGCCCTACAATTATTTTTATTGTTAAATGTTGTATGGCTTTCTGCTCAAAATAACACCAACTCACCTTATTCATCTAAAGGTTTTGGCGAAACAGAACCTTTTACAAACACCTACAACCGAGCTTTAGGAGGCACTTTTAATGGTGTGCGTTCTGCCCGCAACATATCTTTATCAAATCCAGCATCTTTGGGCGCCATTACATCTGTTGTTTTTGATTTTGCTTTTAGAGCCGATTACACAAAAATTAGCAATGAAGCGAATTATAAAACAGCCAATAACGGCTCATTTAATTATTTCACATTAGGTGTCCCAATATATAGAAAGCTTGCTTACAAACAAGACTCCACCAATAAAAACCTAATTTTCAAATCTTACAGAACAATTTGGAGTTCTGCAATAGGATTAATTCATTATTCTACCTCAAATTCTTTATATTACAGAGAAAAAGACACAAGTTTTGGCAGCACGACTAATTTTTATTCCATCAATGGTAGTATCAATAAGTTCTTTTGGATGAATGCTTATAATGTAACAAAATCTTGGTCGGTTGGGGCAAATCTTGCTTATCTATTTGGACAAAAAAATAACGAAAGGTCACTTTTATTAAATGACTCTGCACGGTCGCATATAATTTTTGACAACAGAAAACTAAGAATAAATGGGTTTGCTTTTAGCTTTGGCACCCAATTTGAGAGAAACAAAGATACTTTTAGAAGATACAAACGCGACACAAGCGGAAAAATCATAGGTGTAAAAACAAGAACATTGAAAGTGGTATTTGGCGCTTCGCTTAATAGTAACAATACCTTAAACGCAAAAATAAATCAACTAATTGTT
>JBDNIM010000366.1:0-3252 GCA_041688295.1 Bacteroidia bacterium | reverse complement strand
TTATTTTTTCTTCAAAAAAGAAGGTGTTGGCTCGTTTAAAATACAGATCAGCGTTTTTGGGGTCGTTGTTTATTTTTTTAGAAATACTTCTAACATCTGACGAAAAGCTCGTGTCTTTGTCGGAAATTACCCTAATTTTTTCACCACCACCTTTGCAAGAAAACAAGCAAAAAGAAACGAATAAAACTCCTAAAAACACATTTTTCATTTGATTTAAAAACATTGCACAAATTTATATTAATTTTACCACCCAAAAAAACAAGAATATTTTATGCCCTTTTATCACAAAGCAGGAAAGATACCTAGCAAAAGACACACACAATTTAGAAAGCCCGATGGCAACTTGTATGCCGAAGAATTGGTGAGTACCGAAGGTTTTTCAAGCCTCTATTCATTGGTTTACCACGCCCATCCGCCAACACTTGTAAAAGAAATTGGCGAACAAAAATCTGTTGCGCCTGTTGCCAAAATTAGCAACAACATGCAAAACCGTAGCTTTTTAACCTTTAATACTGCACCTAAAGACGATTATTTAGAAAGCCGAGTTATCCAATTGTTCAACAACGATGTTTATATCACTTCGGCTGCGCCAAAAAAATCAATGACCAATTATTTTTACAAAAATGCAGATGCCGATGAGGTTATTTTCGTACACGAAGGCAGTGGCGAACTAAAAACATTGTATGGGTCCATTCAATTTGAATATGGCGACTATTTAGTGATTCCAAGAGGGGTTATTTATCAATTGCATTTTAATAACGAAAACAATAGATTGTTAATCACAGAATCATTTAGCCCCATTAAACCACCCAAAAGATATTTAAACTCTATGGGACAGTTTATGGAGCATTCTCCCTACTGTGAGCGCGACATTAAGCTACCCGAAAACCTGAAAACACATGATGAGTTTGGCGATTTTAAAGTGATGATTAAAAAAGGAGACGAATTGTTTCCTTACACATACTCCACACATCCTTTTGATGCAATAGGTTGGGATGGCTATCATTATCCTTATGGTTTCAGTATTCATAATTATGAGCCAATAACAGGCAGACTGCACATGCCGCCTCCCATACATCAAACTTTTGAGGGACATAATTTCGTAATATGCTCATTCGTGCCAAGAATGTATGATTACCATCCATTGTCAATTCCTGCGCCATACAACCATAGCAATGTGGATTCAGATGAGGTTTTATATTATGTAGATGGCGATTTTATGAGCCGCAAACATGTAGAAAGAGGAATGATTACCTTGCATCCAAAAGGGATTCCACATGGCCCACACCCTGGCACAGTAGAAAAAAGCATTGGTGCAAAAGAAACCAAAGAATTAGCGGTAATGATAGATCCATTTTTTCCTTTAAAAATAACAGAGGCCGCTTTGCAAACAGAGGATGTTAACTATTATAAAAGTTGGGTAGAGTAAAAAGATGTCAATTTATATATTGTTTGTTTTAGGATTTGTTTTCCTAATTAAAGGCGCAGATTTATTGGTGGAAGGTGCAAGTTCATTAGCCAAAAAATTTAAAATCAACGACTTAGTGATAGGTTTAACCATCGTTGCATTTGGCACATCTGCACCAGAGTTGTTTGTTAATTTATCTGCCAGTATCAATGGTTCTACAGAAATTGCCATTGGCAATATTTTGGGAAGTAACATTGCCAATATTCTATTGATTCTTGGTGTAACAGCTTTAATACAACCCATAAAAGTACAAAATAGCACCATTTGGAAAGAGATTCCTTTCAGTTTGTTGGCTGTTATTATTGTTGGCATCATGGCCAATGATATTTTTATTGATGGTGCCAAAAACTCTGTTTTGTCAAGAAGCGATGGTTTTATCTTGATTGCTTTCTTTTCAATTTTTATGTATTATATTGTAGAAATTTCTAAAAAAAATCCGGCAGCTTTAATTGATGAGGAGGGAATAAAAAAAATGTCGAATCTAAAATCGATTGGATTTATTGTTGTGGGACTTATTGGCTTGGTTTTTGGTGGGGAATGGATTGTAAACGGAGCCGTAAAAATAGCCGAAGGCATTGGCATGAGCAAGTCTGTTATTGGTTTAACGGTAATTGCCATAGGAACATCGCTGCCCGAAATGGCTACTTCTATTGTGGCGGCATATAAAGGCAAATCCGATATTGCAATTGGGAATGTTGTGGGGTCTAATATTTTCAATGTGTTTTGGATTTTGGGGTTAAGCTCAATCATAAAACCTTTGCCTTTTTTGGCATCGAGCAACTCAGACATTCTTGTTGCTATTTTTTCTAGCGCTTTGCTGTTTCCATTTATGTTTGTTGGTAAAAAACATCAATTGGACAAATGGCAAGGGGTTTTATTTTTATGCCTTTATGCAGCTTATATTGTTTACTTAGTTTTTTAACAAAAAGATGTTTTCTGTCTTAATCCCTTCTTGGAATAATTTAGCCTACCTAAAAGTTTGTATTGAAAGTATTGAAAAAAACTCTTCATTCACACATCAAATCTTGGTTCATTTGAACGAAGGCACAGATGGCAGCGTAGCCTATTTAAAAAAAAAGGGAATTGAATACACTATTTCGGAAACCAATATTGGCATTTGCAAAGCATTAAATTTAATTTCAAAAAAAGCAAGCACAAGCTATATTTCATATTTTAATGATGATATGTATGCTTTGCCGGGTTGGGATTTCCATTTATATAAAGAAATAGAAGCATTGGGCCACGAAAACTTTTTTGTTTCGGGCACAATGATAGAGCCAAAAGCAGGCAAAAACCTTAACATGATTCAAGGAAAAGATTTTGGCGATTTAAACAATTTTAAAGAAAAGGAATTGATTGCTTTTCATCAACAATTGGTTTTCAAGGATTGGTATGGCGCAAGTTGGCCGCCCAATGTTGTTCATAAAAACCTTTGGGAAAAAGTGGGAGGATACAGCGATGAGTATAGCCCAGGAATGTATAGCGACCCCGATTTTTCTATGAAATTATGGCAAGAAGGTGTTAGGGTTTTTAAAGGCATAGGCGCAAGCAGGGTTTATCATTTTATGAGTAAATCGACAGGAAAGATTTTGAAAAATGATGGCAGAAAGACTTTTATTGAAAAATGGAAAATTACACCAGGCTTTTTTTACAAAAATATGATTAAAATGGGAAAAACCTATAATGGCGAATTAAAAAGCAACTTTAATATATTAGCCTATTTTTTAATGAAAATAAAAATAATATTTTTTGCAAGAAAAAAAAGAAGGTAATTTATTTCTCTC
>JBDNIM010000365.1:0-1519 GCA_041688295.1 Bacteroidia bacterium | reverse complement strand
TGGTGTAGAACCTGCAATAATGGGCATTGGCCCTGTTGAAGCCACTCGCAAAGCTTTAAAAAGAGTCGGATTAACTATCAATGATATTGGATTATTTGAGCTAAACGAAGCATTTGCCTCTCAAAGCATTGCTTGCATAAGAGAACTTGATATTAACCCCGAAATTGTGAATGTAAACGGTGGGTCTATTGCTATTGGTCATCCGCTGGGATGTAGCGGAGCGCGCATAAGCACCACACTTATTCATGAAATGGCCAAAAGGAAAACTGTAAAATATGGTGTTGCAACAATGTGCATTGGCGTTGGGCAAGGTTTAGCCATTGTTTACGAAAATTTGAATTAAGAAAATGAAGCATCAATTTGAAATAGGCAACACAAAGACTTTTGAAAAATTGGTAACAGAGCAAGACCTTGCGCAGTTTGAATCGGGTGTTGTGCACAATGTCTATGCCACATTTGCCTTAGGTAGAGATGCAGAATGGAGCAGCCGTTTGTTTGTTTTAGAAATGAAAGACGAAAACGAAGAAGGCATAGGCACATTTTTGAATATTAAACACCACTCTCCTGCCCTTTTGGGCCAATTGGTTAACTTTACAGCCGTCATTTCAAATTTAGAAAAAAACAGAATCGATTGCAAAGTAATTGCCAAAGTTGGCGAAAGGACAATTGCAGAATGTGAAACAGGGCAAAAAATAGTGTTGAAAGAAAAACTTAACACCTTATTTAATACATTTAAATAAAAAAATTGACACACAAACCGTTAAATATCTTTAATAAAAAAGCGCAATATGAATATTTTATTGACTTAAAATTTTCTGCCGGTATTATGCTAAAAGGAACTGAGGTGAAAAGCATCAGAGAACATAATGTGAACATTAATGATGCTTATTGCATGATAGAAGATAACGAACTTTGGATAAAAAACATGCACATTAGCGAGTTTAAGCAAGGAAGTTATAACAACCATGTGCCAATTAGCAACAGAAAATTATTGTTGAACAAACAGGAGTTGAAAAAAATATCAAATAGAATGAAGGAAAAAGGCACAGCTATTTTTCCTATAAAATTGTATTTGAACGATAGAGGATTTATTAAAATAGACATTGGCGTTGGAAAAGGCAAAAAATCGTTTGATAAACGCGATGACATTAAGCAGAAAGATATTCAAAGGGAACTTTCAAAAATAAAATTTTAAAGAATGAAATCTTGCTTATTATTTGTTTTATGTACCATATTTTTAAGCAGTAAAGCACAGTTTTTTGGCTATCGCTCTATTGGCATGCAGCATGGGATTATCCTTTACAGCGAACCAATTTTAAAAAACACAAGCAATGCCAACAACAAAATAAGCTATGTGAATGAATTAGACAAAAACTTTAAAATGGGCAAATGGGTGAGTTTTAATGGCGGCATCGGATTTGGGAATTATCAAAATCCGAGTAATAAATTTGAGAAATACCAAAGCTCAAATTTCTTTAGATTAAAACCTGCATTAATGTTTCATTTACCTCAAAATATT
>JBDNIM010000041.1:0-2735 GCA_041688295.1 Bacteroidia bacterium | reverse complement strand
CGCTGAACTGGGGCGAGGCTAAATGAGAGATTTAAAATATTTTTTATTCCAATGATAGAAAACAAAGTTTCAATTACAAATCATCCAACGGACTTTTTACATTTTTAATTGATTTTTGGCTAACATGCGTGTAAATTTACATGGTTTTTATATCATTGTGCCCAAGCAATTGTTGAATAAATGTGGTATCAACACCGCTTTCCATCAAATGGGTTGTATAACTATGTCTAAGCCCATGGATACCTATCACTTTTTTAATTTTTGCTCTTTTCAAAGCTTGTTTAAAAACAGATTGAGCACTTCTTACGGAATATTGACCACCATATTGCCCTTCAAATAAATATTTTTCGGGTTTAAATAACTTGTAATATGCACGCAATGGACTAACAATTGAATCTGGCAAGTTTACATATCTGTCTTTTTTGCCTTTGGCTGCATCTATTAAAACCTTCATTCTATTGCTATCAATATCTGTAATTTTTAAATTAACAATTTCGCTAACACGCAAACCCATCTCGTAACTCATTTTAAGAATTAACTGATGTTTAGTATTCTCTGTTAACAATATCATTTTAGAAATTTCTTTTTGACTTAATACTTTGGGCAAAATTGTTGATTTGACTGGCCGAGGAATATCGAAAAAAAACTTTTCTTTGTGAAGTACTGTTTCATAATAAAATTTAAGGGCATTTAACCTTGAATTTATCGTGTTTTCAGAAAGTTTGAGTGAAATAACACAATACAGAAAATAACTTCTTAGCCTTTCGGCATTTATTTCTTGCGCACTGTGTTGTTTCAATGTTTTTAGATAAACACCAAACTCATTGCTATAAGATTTCAGTGTATTGGGGCTGTATGCCATTAATAACAGTGTGCTTACATACTTAATATATGCTTCATGGTTAATAGGATGAATAAATTCTGAAATCAGTATTTCAGAATAATCCAATGGCAGTGCAAAAAGTTCTCGATAATATTTAACATCTCTTACAAACCATTTTTTTTCAGTATTGCTCCAATGTGCTCCTTTTAAAGTTTTAAATTTTTGAATAAGATTATCATCTTTAGGAAAACTCACCCATATTACTTTGTTATTGTTATGTTTGCCAAACTGCGCAAAAAAAGGAGGCTTCGAAAATATATTGTTATCACTTGTCATAATTTACAATTGCGTATATTGTATTGTTGCAAAAATAGCGAAAAAATACACGCAATTTACATTTTAAATACGACTATTTTCAAATCATTGATTTGCTGGGCTTTATAATAATACAAAATAAATTTGGCAATTTGATTGTATTTCGTATTTTTGCATGTTGTGCATAATTCTAAAACAACAGACACCGAATAAAGAATGAAGAACCATTATCAGACATTGGGAATAAAACGTAATGCTCCAAGTGACGACATAAAAAAGGCGTATCGAAAACTTGCACAAAAATTTCACCCTGATAAAAATGACGGAGATAAATTCTTTGAAGAAAGATTTAAGGAAATACAAGAAGCATATGAAGTTCTATCTGATCTTTATGAAAAAGGAAAGTATGACACTAATTATGACTACTTTTTTAGTGGACAACAAAAAACTAATCAGACTTATACACGCAAAGAGGAATCAAAATACGAGCCATCTAAACCAAACCCCGAAAAAGTAAGACAAGAAAAAGACGCAAAAGAAAAAAGAGAAAAAGAAATAGCAGAAAAAGATTGGATTAAAAAAAATACTGAATTACAATTTGAAGACAAAGCGTGGATTTTTTTAGGGAATTGGTTCATTATTCCAGGAGCAGTTGGGCTTTGGATGTTCTTTAAATATAGAAATGAAGGATTTACTAAAAAATCTAATACTGTTTGCAGTTTGACAATTGTAAGTTTTATTGTGGGTTTAGTATTAGGAATTATATTAGTTATTGCCCAAGAAACATGATGTTCAAGATATTAAAGTATGGATAAAAGAAAACTACATATTACATTCTGCCACAGAAAACCAGAACGGTCTTTCTTTTGGAAAGGAAGGCAATTCCCAGTATGCGCAAGATGCACTGGAATTCATATTGGTTATATTGCATTTCCGTTTTTTATGTTCAATGTTTTTATACTAAATATTTGGTGGACACTTGCACTAATTCTTCCAACATACATTGACGGACTGACACAAGCTTTTTTTAAACGAGAAAGCAATAATTTTTTAAGGGTTACTACTGGACTTATGGCAGGCATTGGCGGAATGTCATTAGTAGCAATTATCGGAAAATATATCGGAGACCAAATTTTACTAATCTTTAAATAAATCAAAACAATGACAGAAGAAAATCAACTTCCACCGCAAGAAAATCCTGACGACAAATTAAGCACAGGTCTTGCAATCCTTTCGTTTTGCATTCCTATTGCGGGCGCAATTATTTACTTTTCTAACAAGGAAAAAATGCCGAACAAAGCAAAATCAGCTTGTCACGCAGCATTATTTGGCGTTGGAGGTGGAATAGTTCTTAACATTCTTGGAAGACTTGCAGGTGCGGGTTAAAAGAACAACAATCCGCTAACAGGCGTTTGGCAAAAAAGCGGGTTAAGTGGTTAATAAAACATTGGTTCTCCGCATCAATCCCTTACATACGGGATGGTAGACCGTTTGTAAGGGACGCCAACTTCTTGCAGCTGCAAACCGTTAGCTGCAAGTTTAGGGGACATTACTAACATCAAATTGACGAGCTTTTAATCAACATTTTTGACAACAT
>JBDNIM010000364.1:0-1564 GCA_041688295.1 Bacteroidia bacterium | reverse complement strand
TGGTTTTTTAATTCGTTTTCTATGTATTTTACCAGCTGTTCTTGATTTGGTAATTGTACTAAATATTGCTGTACAAAAAGATTTTCATCCATTCCAGCCGTTGCGTATTTGACAAGTGCGTGGTCTTTTTCTGCCACTAATAAAATGCCTACTGGAGGATTATCCGAAGGTTCTGAAAGTTCTTCTTTAAAAAAGTTAAGATAGGTGTTTAGTTGACCTATATCTTCGTGTTCAAAAGCTCCAATCTTGAGTTCAACCAAGATGTGGCATTTTAAAATACGATGGTAAAAGACTAAGTCTATAAAATAGTAATTTTCACCAATTAGTATTCGTTTTTGGCGGGCTTCCAAGCAAAACCCATTACCCAATTCGATTATAAATTGTTGTAAATGATTGAGTAATGCCGTTTCTAAATCTGACTCTTCCACAATGGATTGTATGCCCAAATCAAGAAACTCAAAGGCGTAGATGTTTTTGATAATATCTTTTGCTTGCTGAGGTTTAATTTTTTGTTGTACTAACTCTGCCAATTTTTCAGGATGTTGAGACAATCCGCTACGCTCAAAATACAGGCTTGCTATTTGTCTTTTTAGTTCCCTAACGCTCCAAGTACCTTTAATATATTCGAGTTCGTAGAAGGTTCTTTTGATTGATTCTGAAACTTTTAAAAGTGCCTCAAGGTGCGAGTAGGAAAGTTTACTAACAATTATGTTTGAAGGTACCTGTAATTTGTCTTCTCGTTTTGATGCCGTTAATTTTTGTGTGTTTTCAGATTTGGGGGTCAGTGTCCCCCAAATTATTTTATCTTTCAATTCGGGGGTCAGTGTCCCCCGAATTGTATCTTCCAAATAGGAATAATAACTATAAAATTGTCTTATATTTCGAAGACTTCGTTCATCTAAGCCCTTTATATGGTCTAGTTTTGTCGCTAAGTTACTTATCAATTTAACGCCATATTTCGCTCGATCTTCTCCATTTTGCTCATATTCAACTATGTAATATCCGATTAACCAGTTTCTAATCGTCAACGCTTTGTTTACAGCCTTAGCCGCAGACGCTTGAAGCTCGGAATGAACATTAGATATGGTTGTTACTAAATGTGTTAAATCTTTCATTGACTAGATGTATGATTCTGAAATTACAATTTCAGGTTTTGCAAATATTTTTTTCATTTTTGTGCTGACAAACTTCTAAATGTTTATCAAACTCTTGCTTTAATAAAGTCATCAGATAGTCTAAAAAATCTAGTTTGTGCGCATCTTTTCGATATTCATAAAGTTGGGTTCTAACTTCTGATATAAATTCTTGATAATTTCCATACTCGTCAAACTTCCATTCATAAAATCGAGTTGCTTGGTCTTGAATTATATTCATTTTTCTTATTTTATTCGGTTTTTTGAGAGGCTTGGTTATAACATGCAAATATACGAAACTCCATCAATGTTGCAATTGGTTTAGTTTTATTGTCAAAGTGTTGGCCTGTCATTGTTTTATTAGTTTATATATGAAAAATGCGAAATGCGCATTTTTTTGTTTTAAAATACCTGAAGTTATAGTTAAGTTA
>JBDNIM010000363.1:0-5876 GCA_041688295.1 Bacteroidia bacterium | reverse complement strand
TGTATTTAGTAAAAATAAAAGAATTATAAGTAGTCGCATTTTGCTTTAATTTTTAAAAATTAATTGGGTGTTTTTTAATAATGTAAAAATACTTATGGTATAGTTATTTATAAGATTTGTTTTCATAAAAATCGCTTATTATAATGCAAATATCTAATAAAAAACCACATAAACAAATTTATTTATTGTTTTGGGATAAAAATCTAAAATCCACATAATTCATATTACATTTGCACAGTAAAAAAAACACCCCCTTAACAATTGTTTGCTTTCAAAAAAATAGTTCCTTTGCTTCTGTTTTCTGGCATTGCCTTTGGTGTTTTTGTTGGTACAAAAATTAACACTGAAAAGAAAGATAAATTTTCTGAAATCATAGATATTATTGAAAATGATTATGTGGACAGCACTGTTGGCGAATTTATTAGAGAAGAAGCTATTGTGCATTTGCTCTCGCAGCTCGACCCCCATAGCAGCTATATTCCTACGCAACTTTCTGCCATAAACGAACAACAAATCAGGGGCAATTTTGATGGATTGGGTATAGAAAACATTTTGTTTGACGATTCCATTATGATTACAAAAGTAATGGACGGCAGCAGCGCCCAAAAAGCAGGACTGAAAGAGGGCGACAGAATGCTGAAAGCAAACATGCTCTCTTTGCTAGATTCTAATGCTTTTGATAATTTATCATTAGCTTTAGAAAAATCCACTGTCCAACTCTCTGTTTTTCGTAGAAGTGTCAATAAAAGCATTGTGTTTAATCTAAAAAAAGCATCAGTAGTCATCAATAGTTCTAAAATTTATTATATGGTGAACCAATCTTTGGGGTATATAAAAATAGACCGTTTTAGCAGCAACACACACCAAGAGTTTCTTAATTCATTGACACACTTGAAACAACAGGGACTAAAAGATTTGATTTTGGATTTAAGAAACAATGGCGGTGGATTATTGGCAGAGGCTGTTGCCATAGCCAACGAATTTTTGGCAAAAAACGACATAATTACATACACAAAAGGCAACAAACGCAATTTGAAAGAGTATATTGCCGATGGCAACGGTCAGTTTAAAAAAGGGAAATTAATCCTTTTAACAAACCAAAATACAGCCTCGTCCAGCGAAATTTTAACGGGCGCAATGCAAGACCACGACAGAGCAGTTGTTTTAGGCAATCGCACCTTCGGCAAAGGGCTTGTTCAAGAGCCATTTAGGCTGCCAGATGGTTCTACAATCAGGCTAACAACGGCTAGATATTACACCCCAAGCGGTCGCAGCATCCAAAAAACCTATTCAAAAAACATTGATTGGTATCGCAACGAAATTTTTAGGCGCAACAATTTGCAAGACACCTTGAACCCGGTTTTTGATAGCACAGTGGTAAAGGATTTTTTTAGCACCAATGGCCGACTGCTCACAATTGGTGGGGGAATCAGACCCGATGTTATTTTAAAAGACCCTATTTCTGACAGTTTTTCTGTTAGTGCAAAAATTATATTAATTTTAAACCAATCCAAAGCTTTTGACATTTTCATTATCGATTATTACCAAAATGAATTGTCACAAATAAAAAAAGATTTTCCTACGATGCAAGCCTTTAATTTCAATTTTCAATGCAGTAATCAGCAGATAGAAAAGCTGCAACAAGTGATTTTTAAAAAGAATAATATTAATATTTATCAATACAATATTAAACAGCTTTTGGCAAAAAATTTGAAAGCCGCTATTGCCTATAAATTATATGGTGAAAACGGCAAATCGCAGCTTCTGAATCTTTATGATGGCATTTTCTCGATTAGTTTTGATGTTTTAAAGAATTACAACAGAATTTTAAATATCAATGCAAAAAAATCTCGTAAGTTTGACTACTAATTTTAAATGTTTAAATCCGTAACCTCTCTGTTTCCCTTATTTTTTAGGCTAAGTTTAATGTTCGCCATTTTGATAACCATAGATTTATATGCTTATCAAGCCTTCAAAACACTGATAAAAAAACTAAGCCCAAAAAAACAACGCATTATAAAAGGACTGTATTGGTTTGTGAGCTTTGCATTGTATTTGTATATTATTTTGTTGATTGCAGGGTTTTCAAAATCGATGTCCCGCACTTTTCTGACATTAAGTGGCGGGCTTTTGTCTGGCATTTTTCTTTCAAAACTATTTGTAGTTGTTTTTTTATTGTTTGAAGATATTTACCGTTTGTTTAAAAAACTTTACGCACTTAATTTTACAAAAAAAGAAAAAGAAAAATTACCTCAAAAAAAAGGTCTCGTTTCTCGCAAAAAATTCATATCTCAAATTGGAGCTGGCATGGGTTTGCTAGCTTTTAGTGGCATTGCTTACGGCATTTTGAAAGGGGCACATAATTATAAGTTGCACCATGTGAAAATAAAAGCCGGCAATGGTTTGAAAGGGTTAAAAATCGGGCAGTTGAGTGATATTCACATGGGGAGTTTTTGGGATAAAAACGCTATTCAAAAAGGTGTTGATTTATTGATGAATCAAAAGCCAGATATTGTTTTCTTTACTGGCGACTTAGTCAACGATTTGGAAACAGAGGTGAGCGAAGAGATGATTTCAATTTTTTCTCAGGTGAAAGCGCCTTTGGGAGTTTATAGCATTTTAGGTAACCATGATTATGGCGATTACCATCAATGGCCAGACAGGGACAACATGAAAGCCATGTCCGGCAAATTCGAAAATAAAGCCCACATGTCGCCCATGCAATTAGAAAACCTTGAGCTTTTGAAATTAAAACACAAAACCCTTGGCTGGCAATTGTTATTGAACGAGAATAAACAAGTTGCATTTAATGGTGCTATGTTTAATGTGATTGGGGTAGAAAACTATGGCGTTAGAGGGCGTTTCCCCAAATATGGTGATTTGAACAAAGCTATGGAAAATATAGTAGCAAACCATTACAACATTTTACTTTCGCACGATCCGAGCCATTGGGATGCACAAGTGGTTGGCAATATTGCCATTAATTTAATGCTAGCAGGACACACACACGGATCGCAATTTGGGATAGAAACCGCAAAGTTTAGATGGAGTCCTGTGGAATATATGTATAATCAATGGGCAGGACTTTACGAAAAACAAGGACAATTTATATATGTGAACAGGGGATTTGGCTACTTGGGCTACCCTGGCAGATTAGGCATAAATCCTGAAGTTACGATTTTGGAAATGGCTTAATGGTAGATTTGTTAATGGTCGATTGTTGTATTGTTTAATTGTTGATACAATAATATCTAATTTTAATTCCCGTTCTAGTCATGACAGAAAATGAAATACTTTAAAGCGTTTTTTAGAGGACTTGGTTTTTTATAAGAATTTGTTATATTTGTTGGCTTGAACTTGGAGACAAATAAAACACAAATACGATTGATTGGCTTTCTAAAAAATATAATATACGAACGATGAAGAAAAGTTTACTGTTTTTATTTAAAAAAAATCTAAGGTGGAGCTGGCTGGTATTTAAAATAGTTTAGACTATTTTATAATTAGAATTGGTATTACATTATTGAGTGTTATACGAAGTTTGCCTGTAAAAGCTCTTTTCATTTTCCACCAAATTTTTTCTGATAGGTTTAATTCGGGTGCGAAAGGAGGAATAAAAAGTAAAAAAATATAGTTGACTTGATAAAAGTAATTTTTTAAACCCTTTTTAGATAAAGCTAAAAACAACATTAAGCATTACGAAAATAGTCTAAACCATCGATTTCAGTTCCTGCAATTTCATCAAAGCATCAATTGGTGTCATAGCATTCAGTTCCAGATCATTCAGCTTTTTATGTATGGCTTCCAGTTTTGGGTCGCTAACACCAAACATAGTAAATTGATATTGAGGCACTTTCATGGATTTAAGGGTTTCTCTACCGCTAATTTGCGAACGGTCTTTTTCCAATTCAATCAATATTTGTTCGGCCCTGCTTACCACTATCTTTGGCACACCAGCCATTCTTGCAACATGAATTCCAAAACTATGCTCGCTACCGCCTTTTTCTAGCTTTCTTAAAAATAAAACATTGTCTTTCGTTTCTTTTACAGAAATATGAAAATTACAAATGCCTTCAATATTTTTCTCCAATTCATTTAACTCATGATAATGCGTAGCAAAAATGGTTTTAGGTTTGTCTGGGTGTTTGCCCAAATACTCTGCAATTGCCCAAGCCAAAGAAACGCCATCAAAAGTGCTTGTTCCTCTACCAATTTCATCCAAAAGAATTAAACTCCTATTGCTAATATTATTCAAAATACCAGCAGTTTCAATCATTTCCACCATAAAAGTACTTTCACCACCCGAAATATTGTCGCTAGCACCAACACGGGTATAAATTCTGTCAACCAAACCAAACTCAGCTTTATCTGCCGCCACAAAACAACCTATTTGACCCATTAAAACAGCCAAAGCTGTCTGCCTTAAAATAGCGCTTTTTCCACTCATGTTGGGTCCTGTTAGTATAATAATTCTTTGAGTGTCTTGTATTAAATCTATGGAATTTGGAATATACTCCTTATCTATCGGCAATTGAAGCTCAATAACTGGATGACGGCAAGCCTCCAAATGCAAATCAAACCCTTCGTTAATAATTGGCTTGGTATAATTATTCTTTTTAGATATGACAGCAAAACTGATTAAACAGTCTAACTTAGCCAATAACTGGCTATTAAGCTGCACAGCAGACACATAAGCAACAATATGTTGCAGCAATTCATTATAAATTTT
The DNA here is from genome assembly GCA_041688295.1 of Bacteroidia bacterium. Classification (GTDB taxonomy): domain Bacteria; phylum Bacteroidota; class Bacteroidia; order NS11-12g; family UBA955; genus JABMMZ01. Next base: position 1,147 of record JBDNIM010000363.1, on the reverse strand, counting down.
AAATTCCAGTTCAGCTATTTTTCCTTCGGCACTTAATATTTTGTCTTCATATTCTTTAAGTTCTTGGGTAATATACCGTTCTGCATTGCTAAGCGTCTGTTTTCTAATCCACTCCTCAGGCACCTTGTCTTTATGTGTATTTGTTACCTCTAAAAAATATCCAAAAACACTATTGAAAGCAATTTTCAAAGAAGAAATACCTGTTCTTTCAACTTCTCTTTTTTGAATTTCAAGTAATTTTTCCTTGCCGTTATTTTTCAAATTGCGATATTCGTCCAATTCAGCATTTACGCCATCGTTTATAACAGCACCTTTATTTAACAAAGCGGGTGCATCGACTTGTAACTCATCTGCAATTTTTTGAAAAAGAGAATTGCAAGGGTTCAGTTGTTCCGCCATTGATTTCAGTTCAGGAAAAGGCAGTTGCAAAAGCTCTACTTTGAGTTTTGCGACACAATCTAATGCCCGTGCCAATTGCAAAATCTCTCGTGGATTGGCACGCAACAAAGAAATTTTAGAGATAATTCTTTCAACATCGCCACATTGGCTCAAAATTGAGGCCAAATGATTGCATTTCTCGCTGTCTTTAGTGAAAATATCAACAATATTAAGTCGGTTATTAATTTCGTGCAGGTCCTTTAAAGGCAGCACAACCCATTTTTTCAACATCCTACTACCCATTGGGGTATTTGTTTTGTCTAAAATATCAATAAGACACTTGCCACCCTCAAAAGTAGGCGAGAGAATTTCCAAATTACGGATAGTAAACTGATCAAACCAAACAAATTTATCTTCATCAATTCTGCTAATTGAATTAATATGTCCAATATTGCTTTGTTGGTTATGCTCCAAATAATACAAACAACTGCCCGCAGAAACAATTGCTGCGCTCAATTTTGAGATGCCAAATCCCTTTAAGGTGGAGGTGCTAAAATGTTTTAAAAGCTTTTCTTGTGCATAATCCAATTGAAAAACCCAATCTTCTAATGCAAAATAATAGAATTTTTCATTTACCAATGCCTTAAACTCTTGAACCTGTTTTTTGGAAATAATAATTTCTGAAGGTTTTAGGCTATTAAGTAGTTTTTCTATATAGTCTGAATGGCCTTCGGCAACAAAAAATTCGCCAGTAGAAATATCTAAAAAT
>JBDNIM010000362.1:0-9256 GCA_041688295.1 Bacteroidia bacterium | reverse complement strand
TTTAGCCATTTCTTTCCCATTTTCATCTAAGTTTGGGTTCACTTCAGTTATTTCAAATGCGCCCAGTTTTGGATGTTGCATCAGTGTTTTAAAAATAATGCTGGCTTCTTCCTTTTTTAAGCCATCGGGCGAAGGTGTGCCAGTGCCCAAAGATATTTCGGGGTCTAAAGAGTCCGCATCGAAGGAAACATAAATCAAATCGCAGCCTTCTAAATATGTCAATGTTTGTTCCAAAACATTTTGAATGCCAAAGGCTCTTATATCATCTGGCTCAAAGGTTTTGATTCCCATTTTCTCTATAATTTCCCATTCTTGGTCTTCGGCATCTCTGATGCCTATGAACACCAAATTTTTCAAATCAAACTTGGGACTAATGGCCGCAATGCCCAATTTTTTTAGCTCGTTCCAATAATAAATCTCTTTTTCTGTTATGGAATTTATGGCAATTTCTTGGTTGTCTAATCCTGCTAATGCCGCCAAAGGCATGCCATGCAAATTGCCCGAAGGGGTAGTGTAAGGCGAATGAATATCTGCATGTGCATCTATCCAAATAACCCCAATTGTTTTTTCTGGATTCGCATTTTTCAACCCGCTCAGTCCGCCTATGGCGTTTGAATGGTCGCCAGAAAGAATAATCGGCATTCTTTTACTATTAAAAACAGAAACAATTTGGGCTTCTAGCTTTTTTGAGTTTTCCAAAACAATATCAATATATTTTGCATGGGTAAATGTGTCGTCAAAATCTTTTTGGGTAAGGGCATTGTTCAGTAAAATGAAATCTTCCTTGCTTACGCCATGTCCAATAATGGAATCTTTAATCGCCACAGGCCCATCGGCTGCGCCTTGTTTGCCTGCTCCAATATCATAACTTGATAAGATAAAAACGGCCTCTTTGTTTGATATTTTCATATATTATCTCGCAATTTAATAAGTTGCAAAGATATAGATTTAAATGGCTTAAGGGTTTGCAATTTATTTTGAATGAAATAAATCATGAAAAAGTTGAGGTTTTACTTGTATTCTGTTAATAATTTTTCTTAAATCCAAAAGTCTATTTAGTTGTTTAAAACGCTTTAAACATATTAGCCAAATAATGTTTTAAATTATATTTCTTTGTCGTGTCTAATGCCCGTTCAAGGCAAATGAATTTTTTGTTGGTGTGCTTTTTAAAATATTCTACTGTGTCGGCATCAATTGCAACATACAAGCAAATATAGGTTTCTTTTTCGGAACCTGTCCCGCCTGAAGTGGGATCTGTGGCTAATAGAATTTCGTTTTTCTTAAACTGTTCTTGCTTTTCGGCTTTGTAGTTTAATTGGAAACCGTTCTTCAATAAAATCTCGGTCAATAATTCGTCACGGTTAAAAGCTGTTATTAATTGTGCTTCTTTATCGGCAATATATTTTTTGAATAAGGCAATGTTTTCTTCGTCTGTTTTGTCAATATCAGGCGCCCATTCTACTCTTGGGAAATTTGATTTTACCAATTTAAAAACCTTAAAGCCTAAACCTTTTATTGAATCTTCTTTGTGTCCGTTTGTAAATAGGTCGGGTTGTTACTTTTTCTTTTCTTCAATTAATTTTTCAACCACTCTTTTATTGCGTTCAATGATTATGTTGCTGATATTTTTGTAACCAGCTTTATATGCTTCGCTTCCTTCATCTGTGGCTTCGGGTATTTGAACTAGAATATATTTACGGCTTCCATTATCCTCTATGTTTAATTCATTTATTGCGTGTCCAGTTGTCCCTGAACCAAAGAAGAAGTCCATAATAATATCACCCCCATTTACAGAAAAGAATTGCTCCCAAAAACTTCGTTCTTCGGACTTCGGTCTTCCCTATTTCTCTCAAAAACTTCGTTCTTCGGACTTCACGCTTCCCGCTTTTTCCAAAAAAACTGCAAATTTGTATAAAAGTTGTTGATTGAATGGTTGGCGGAATGTATATTTTTGAATACAGTTTAAAAACCATGCACAATATATTAGTAATAGATGACGAAAAACCAATTAGAGAAGCCCTAAGAAACATTTTAACCCAAGAAAACTATAAGATTGATGTGGCTGAAAATGGCAAAGATGGTTTAGCTATGATTCAGCAAAACACTTATGATGCGATTCTTTGCGATATAAAAATGCCGGAAATGGATGGCATGGCTCTTTTGGACAAAGCAACGGAAATTGCGCCCGAAACCCCTTTCATTTTGATTACAGGACATGGCAATACTGATTTGGCTGTTGAAGCAGTGAAGAAAGGCGCTTACGATTTTATTAATAAACCACCAGATTTAAACCGTTTGTTAATCACGCTGAGAAATGCGGTAGATAAAAATTCATTGGTTGTTGAAACCAAAGTTTTGAAAAGAAAAATTTCTAAAACCAAAATAATTGTTGGCGAAACGCCCGCAATTACAAAAATAAAGGATACCATAGAAAAAGTGGCTCCTACGGATGCAAGGGTGCTCATTACGGGCGAAAATGGCACTGGAAAAGAACTGGTTGCGAGATGGTTGCACGAAAAAAGCAACCGCTCAAATGCGCCTCTTATTGAGGTGAACTGTGCGGCTATTCCTAGCGAACTGATTGAAAGCGAACTATTTGGACATGAAAAAGGTGCTTTTACAACGGCCATAAAACAAAGAATAGGCAAGTTTGAACAAGCGCATGGCGGCACCTTGTTTTTGGATGAAATTGGCGACATGAGCGTTAGCGCGCAAGCAAAGGTGTTGCGTGTGATTCAAGAAGGGATTTTGCAGCGAGTGGGGGGCGATAAAAACATTAATGTTGATGTGAGAATTATTGCAGCCACAAACAAAAACTTACCTGAAGAGACCGAAAAAGGCACATTTAGACTGGATTTGTACCATAGATTGAGTGTTATCCTCATTCATGTGCCAACGCTGAACGACAGAAAAGAAGATATTCCTATTATAGCCGATGGGTTTTTGAAAGAAATTTGTGAGGAGAATAAATGTAAAAAATCTTTTGAAAACGATGCGTTGCAAGAGTTAAAAAATGTGAATTGGACAGGTAACATTCGTGAGTTAAGGAATGTTATCGAGCGTTTAGTGATTCTTTCGGGCGATAAAATTAGCAAAGATGATGTGATTTCATACAGCAATCCTGCCACGCCAATTTCCAAAACACAGTCTATGCTGTTGGAAAAATACGAAAAGTTTCAAGAGTTCAAAGACTATGCAGAATCTTTGTTTCTTGAACATAAATTGGAGAAAAACAATTGGAATGTGGCAAAAACAGCTGCCGAGGTAGATATTCAACGCAGCCATTTGTATAATAAAATAGAGAAATACGGATTAAAAAGAAATTAAATGATAGGAGAAAATATTGCCCTGGCAATAGATTTGCTCAAAAAGGGAGAGGTTGTTGCCATTCCAACGGAAACTGTTTATGGATTGGCGGCAAATGCCCTCAACGAAACGGCTGTTTTAAATATTTTTAAAATAAAAAACCGCCCTAGCTTTGATCCGCTGATTGCACATTTTTCCTCTTTTGAGAAAATAAAACCATTTGTAAAAAACATTCATCCAAAAGCCTTAAAACTGGCTGCTGAATTTATGCCCGGCCCGCTAACAATGCTGCTCGAAAAGCAAGACATTGTTCCCGACATTGTAACTTCTGGCAGCAAAAAAATGGCGGTAAGAGTACCAAAACATCCAATGTCCTTGGAGGTTTTGGCGGCATTAAACTTTCCGTTGGCTGCGCCTAGTGCAAATCCTTTTGGGTTTGTTAGCCCAACATCGGCCTTGCATGTAGAGAAACAATTAGGCGAAAAAATACCCTATATTTTGGATGGAGGCGAGTGTCAAATAGGACTGGAAAGCACGATTATAGATTGCACCGAATGGCCTTTTAAAGTATTGAGACTTGGCGGTTTGTCTATAGAAAAAATAGAGGCATGTTTGGGCGAATCGTTGTCACAAAACCTGATTCAGAACAGCAACCCAACAGCACCGGGGCAATTGGACAAGCATTATGCCACCCACACGCCTTTATATATAATAGAAAATCTTTGTGCTTTTAAAAACACCGACAAAAAAAACATTGCGATGTTAGCTTTTGGAGATTTTGAAACAAACGAAGATGTTTTTGTTCTAAATTTAAGCAAAAAGGGAGACATTGACGAAGCCGCAAAAAACTTATTTAAAAACCTTAGGCATTTAGACGAACAAAATTTTGATGAAATTATCACCTCTTTTCTGCCTTTCAACGGATTGGGGAAAGCAATTAACGACAGATTGTCGCGGGCTGCACACAAAGATTAGCCCAGCGCTTTTATAACTTCTTGATTAACAACTTTAGGGTCGGCTTTGCCTTTGCTAGCTTTCATCACCTCGCCAACAAACAAACCAAGCAATCCTTTTTTGCCTGTGCGATATTCTTCCACCTTTTCAGGATATTGGGCCAATACATTTTTAATAATCTCGGTAATGAAAATTACATCATTCGTTTGAATAATGTTTTTTTCTTCGGCAATGTTCAAAGCAGACAAGCTTGTGTTCTTAAGCATTTCTGGAAAAACTACTTGGCTGGCAGCGGTATTGCTAATTTTATTGTCATCTATCAAAGCAATGATGTCTGCAATTTGTATGGGTTTCAATTCAAACTGAGAAATATCCTTTCCGGTGTCGTTCAGGTGTGATTTTATACTTCCTAAAAGCCAATTTGCCGCTGCTTTATAATTTTTTGTATGCTTGCAAGTCTCTAAAAAATAGTTAGCCAAAGCTTTGTCCTCAGTAATGGTTTTTGCATCATAGTCAGACAATAGAAAATCTGTTTTTAATTGATTGTAGAGCTGTTCGGGCAGAGCAGGCAAAGCCTCTTTTATAGCATTTAAGTAGGCATCGCTAACGATAAAAGGCGGCAAGTCTGGCTCTGGGAAATAGCGGTAATCATTGGCGACCTCTTTTGCTCTCATGCTAAAGGTGTTGCCTTTTAAAGCATTAAAACCTCTGGTTTCGGAAATAAACGATTCGCCTTTGTTAAGCAATTCTGTTTGTCTGATTATTTCGCTTTCAATGGCCCTTTTTACATTTGAAATTGAATTCATGTTTTTTATTTCCACCTTGGTGCCATATTCCTTTGCCCCCACAAGATTGATGGATACATTGGCATCACATCTTAAAGATCCCTCTTCCATATTGCCATCGCAAATGCCCAAATAGCGCACTATTTTTCTTACCTCCGAAACATACTGATAAGCCTCATCGCTATTTTTTAAATCTGGGTCGCTCACAATTTCTATCAATGGCACACCAGCACGGTTGTAATCTATCAAAGAATCTGTTAAATCTTGATCGTGCATGCTCTTTCCACTGTCCTCTTCCATGTGAATTCTGGTAAGTTTAATGCGTTTTTCATCGCCATTTGCATCTTTTATTTTCACATAGCCGCCCGTACAAATAGGCGTTTTGTCTTGCGTAATCTGATAGCCTTTTGGCAAATCTGCATAAAAATAGTTTTTTCTATCAAAACGGTTGTGCCTTGTAATATCGCAGTTGAGCGCTAAACCCATCATAATGGCTTTTTCTATCACCATTTTGTTGTGTTTGGGCAAAGTGCCCGGGTGGCCCAATGAAATTGGGCTCACTTGTGTATTTGGCAATGCGCCATATTCAGTGTTATCGCCACAATAAGCTTTGCTTTTTGTGAGTAATTGAACATGTATCTCTAAACCAATAACTGCTTCGTATTCTGTCATATTTTTTGCAAAATTACTTTATTAAACTTAAAGTTTTGTATTGTTTTTATGTCTTTCGCTATCTCGTAGGCTTTTTTTCTCAAAGTTTTTTTCCAAAGCCTTTGTTAAATCAACGCCTGTTTGATTTGCCAAACAAATAAGCACCCATAAAACATCCGCCATTTCGTCTTCCATATTCATTTCGGAGGCTTCGTTGTTTTTAAAAGACTGTTCGCCATATTTTCTAGCAAATATTTTTGCCAGTTCGCCCACTTCTTCCGTAAGAATGGTCATGTTGGTGAGCTCATTGAAATAGCGAACCCCAATCGTTTTTATCCAATTGTCAACGCTTTGTTGTGCTTCTTCTATGGTCATTGTTTTTTATTGAGCAGACAGCCATCTTTCGGCATCGAGGGCAGCCATACAACCGCTTCCGGCTGCTGTAACGGCTTGTCTATATATTTTATCTTGCGCATCGCCACAAGCAAAAACGCCTTCAATATTGGTGTAACTGCTATCGGCTTTGGTTATCAAATAGCCTTGCTCATCCATATCCAATTGGCCTTTGAAAATAGCAGTGTTGGGCGTGTGTCCAATGGCAACAAAAAAGCCATCAACCGTTATTTCTTTGGTGCTGTTGTCAATATTGTTTTTTAATCTAACACCTGTAACCACCATGTCGCCAAGGATTTCGTCAGTTTCTGTGTTAAAATGAATCTCAATGTTTGGTGTTTTCATCACACGGTGTTGCATTGCTTTGGATGCCCTAAACTCTTCACGCCTAACAATCATGTGTACTTTTGTACACAATTTTGCTAAATATGTGGCCTCCTCGCATGCTGTATCGCCCGCGCCCACAATGGCAACATCTTTTCCTTTATAAAAAAAACCATCGCACACCGCACAAGCACTTACACCGCTGCCATTCAACCTTTGCTCGCTCGGAATGCCTAACCATTTTGCACTTGCTCCAGTTGCAATAATCACAGTTTGCGCATGAATAACCTTGGTTTCGTCTGCCACACACACAAAAGGGCGTTTGCTGAAATCCACTTTGGTAATTAATCCAAAACGAACATCGGCACCCAGCCTAACGGCTTGCTTTTTGAAATGGTCCATCATTTCTGGCCCCATAATACCATCTGGATAGCCTGGATAGTTCTCTACATCTGTGGTTATTGTTAGCTGTCCTCCTGGTTGCATGCCTTCATACATCACTGGTTTTATATCTGCCCTAGCGGCATAAATCGCTGCTGTAAATCCGGCAGGCCCACTTCCTATTATTAAACACTCTACACTTTCTATGTCTTGATTCATGCTGCAAATTAAGATTTTTTTTTCCTCATAATAAAATAATTTTTTAGCATAGCTTTATCTATGGGATTGATAGGGAATAATTGTTAATGGAGAATGGATAATTGTTAATGGTGCAATGTTTATTGTTCCCAATAACAATCGGGAGGTGGATTGGACTAAGGGAAACTGTTTTCCTATTTAATACAAAAAGTAATTGACCCCCATACTAAACCTAATATTGTTTCGAATAGCAAAATTTTTGTCATTTACTTTCAAAGAATTAATTGGTTTGTCGGCATAATAGGTAATTAAATTATTGTTAAAGTTAGTGAAGGTTGAAACACCTACTTGAAAATTTAACCTTGCATTAATGAATTTGAAATACGTCAATGTGGTGTTGACATAATAATTTTGATTTAATTTATCTCTTTCAAGACTCTGTCCATCAGTTTTTTCATTTATATATTTCTCAATTCTTATGCCAGAATTGACTTCGAAGGTAAGAAAAGTTCTGGTGTTGGGTTGATATAAATAGCCCCACTTGCCTTGAACATTGAAATCAATGGTTTGACTTTCATATTTCTCCTCTGTTTTTTTATATTGAGAAGTTTTTATGCTATCTTCAAATATCCTATTATCAAACCTTGAAAAATGACCGACAGAGGCACTAAAACCTTTTGTTTTTTGAACTTTTAAACTTTTTTGAAAGGACTTATCATAATCAATAAAAATACTATTGTCCATATTTGTTCCATTATATCTTTGGGCTCTTTCAAAATAGTTTGAAGTATTTGAAAAAGCACTTAAAAAGGTGGACTTTTCTCTACTAAGGGCAAAGTTAGTGGTGTTTTGTAAATAATAAGTCCATCTTTTGCCAGAGAATCTTTGAAATTCTGTGGCATACAGCCAATTGTCATTTAGGGTGGTGTAATATTTAGATGATTTATCTGTTTCTACGCCATTTTCTCTCAACACTTGGTCAAGCATTTCTATTTGGTCTATCAATCTAAAACGAAAATCTATAAAACGGGTGTTTATTATTTTTGTGATGCCTTTGGCAATGTTTTCTATTTGCTCATTGTTCAAGTTTTTTACATTGGCTTTCTCCATTAAATCTTTCAATAAAAAAACAGCCATAATTGGGTCTGTTACATATTCTAATCGGCCTTTTCCAAAACCAAACTCAAATCGGTTGTTATTGTTTGTTCGGTTATTTAATCCACTTTGTGTGTTCAATTCATCAAATCTACTTCTATTTTTAAAACTGTTGCTTCCAAAATCAAAATTAATATTTGCGTTAAACATCAAAAAGCGGTTGTTTGGTTTATAAAATCTGTTATTAAAATCTAAATATATGTCATTGCCAAATGATCGGTTTTGGTTTTTAACTGAATTACTCACGCTATTCAAACCCGTAAATTGGGAATTGCGGTGAACATTATCGTTTGATATGTATGCGCCAATGTCACTATTTACACTTAAATTCTGCTGCAAATTCTCGGTATTGATGTTGTGAAAATAATTTAATCCACCATTTATGCCAAAATTAAAGTCAGGATCTGATTCATTTCCCACAAAATTTCTGCTTGAATTTACAATAGTTTCTGATTTTGTATTGTTAGTATTTATTCGATTATTGTTACTATTGCCATAAATTCTAAAGCCCCGCACCTTCTGAAAACGGTATTTGTAACTGTTGAAGTCGTAGGACTGTGCGGACAAACTGGCTGTTAAAACAACCATGATACTGAGGGCAATTATTTTTTTCATTAAAACGATAAATTTTGAAACAAAAATAAAGATATTTGCTGAACAAACAAGTGCTTTGTTTTTAATAAAAAAACAAGATATTTAAACACGATAAAAATATGACAGAACTATTCAATAACAAATACAGAATATTTTGCATTTGATTAAAATCATGGGATTACGGCAATCCTGGCATTTATTTTATACCCATTTGCACCAAAAATCGTGAAAATTATTTCGGTGATAATGGGATATCGCATCTCTATCCCCCCAAATAAACCGAATTTGGTTTAAACCGAAATCCAAAAAATTGGCATCTAAAATTAGGGGACATAAATCTGCGGTGACGATTTTTGAACGAAAAAACAATATTGGATTTAATTGGCAATCTGTTTATCACGAGCATATTATACCAATTCTAATATTAAAATAGTCCAAACTAGTTTAAATGCCAGTCAGCTCCGCCTTAGAAATTCTTTTTTATAAAATAAAAAAGTACAATTTCTTGAGCGGAG
>JBDNIM010000361.1:0-1872 GCA_041688295.1 Bacteroidia bacterium | reverse complement strand
TTTTTAGAAATTAAATCAAAACGGAAAATGGAATCGTTAGATGCTGCAAATAACAAAAAAGATTTTTTAATATTGGAAACCAAACCGATATTAGAATATTTAAAAGGCTTATTACCCTTAGAATTTAAATTAATTTCTAATTTCCATTCTTTATTTTTAAACCTAAAAAGTCCTTTTTCTGTTTTAAAATAAAGACAATTATTGTTGCTTCTATAAATTTTATAACATTTAGAAAAATGAGAGTTTTCATGGTTTTCAACCTCCTTGCGCACAGGGTTATAAACAAATAGCTTGTCAGATTTTTCATTTATCCATATCATACCCTTATCATCTTCGCCCATAGAAATTGGAAAGGGCTCTCTTTTTTCATTAAAAACTGCTAGCGTCACTTGTTCTAAAAGTTTAAAATCTGTGTCGTAAATTGTTAACCCATCATGATTAGTATTAAGAATAAAATACTTTTGATGCCTTTTGCTAAAATAAAAATCTAATATTACAGAATTATTTTCATCTGGTTTAAATTTTTGGGGTGGCAATTGAATGTTTCTAATTGCATTTTGTTTTGAACTAATATAACATAATCCGCTGTATTGATGAGAAATCCACCAATTAAAATCCTTATCAATCATTAAATGACTTGTATATGGTTCGATTTCTAAATCGTTTTTTAAAATGTACTTTTTAAATTCATTTTTAGAAACATCAAATGACAAAAGACCAATGTCCGTACTTAGCAATAGGGTTGTATTGGAATGTAATAAAATATTTGTAACCGTATTAGATCTGTATCCTTTTTTATTGGCATCTTCTTGATTAAAAATGTAGTTGTTCCAAATTTTATTTTTAACATTAAATTTTCCTAATCCTCCGCCCTTAAGGCATCCGGTCCATATATTGCCTGCGTTATCAGCACACATAGAAATTATTAAATTAAAAGCAGATTCTTTTTGCGGCAAATTACTTTTTATAGGGTATGCCAACATTTTTTTTGTGATTTTATTGAATGAAAACAAACCAATTCTAGTGCCAAGCCATAAATTACTGTCATTGTTGTTATCCTTCAGAATGGCTGTAACGCTGTTGTTTTCTAAATCTTCGTAAAAATCATTTAACAATGGCATTAAAAGGGTTTGTTCAAATTTATTTGTATTGGGGAAATAATGAAAAATACCTGAAGAAAACGAACCCAACCACAAAGAAGCATCTTTGTCTTTAAAAATAGTAGCGATATTTGAAGGCGAATTTTTAATTTTAACAATTTGGTCTGTTAAAATGTTAAGTTGTACTAGCCCGTCCGAAAAGGTTGCTAAATAATATATCGTATCAGAAATTTGTATAAACGACTCATATTGACCCACTTGAATTGCATTGTCTTCATTAGGGTCGAAAATAAAATTTTTAAACTGATAGCCATTGAATTTACTAAGTCCAACATTGGTTCCTATCCAAATATAACCATTTTTATCTTAGAAAGTAAAATTTACTTTATTATTTGGCAACCCCTGTTTTACAGAATAATGCTGAACATTCAAATCGATTGTTTCTTTAATTTGTCCTTGAATAAAAAAGGATATAAAAAACGCCCAACTTAAAAGTCCTGTTTTTAAAAATTGTTCAATATTTAAGGGTAATTTAATTATAGTTCAATATTAAACGAAAAAATTTTATAAAACCGTTGAAATGTACATTGAACCTAATTTAGCATTCTATCTGTAAGATAAACTTAATATTTGGCAGTTTTACAATAATTTTTGGAGAGACTCAAAAAGCTCGCTCTTTTTTGCTCTTGAAACACTCAATTCATTGCCATCTTGCATAATAACAGAAGCATTTTCTCCTTTTGTTAGTTTATTTATATAATTGATATTTATG
>JBDNIM010000360.1:0-3236 GCA_041688295.1 Bacteroidia bacterium | reverse complement strand
TGCAGGCGCTTTTTCTTTGTAGTTCAAAATTTCTGCTTCCATGTTTTTGTCCACCACCTTGGCTCTGAAAACAGCATATCTCTCTGGTCCATTATTAATGACAATAATATTTTTCACTAGATTATGGCCAGCAAAACCGGCACTTCTGAACTCAATTTTGATGCTTCCTCTTTCTCCTGGTTTAATGACCCCTTCCGTAAAAGTTGGGTATGTGCAACCGCAGGCAGGCCACGCTTGTTTAATTATTAAATCCTCTGTACCTATGTTTGTAAACCCAAATTCGTATCTAACGGTGTCGCCTTCGTACACTTTTCCAAAATTTGCGGTGTCCACATCAAACTTTAAATTGGCTTGCGCTTGCAAACCAAAATTAGACATTAAAGCGCAGCAAATTCCTATTAAATTAACTTTTATCATTTTCATCGATTTTTAGAATACAAAGTTAATTATTTTCATTAAAATTGCCACCATGAAATTGATGATAAAAAACACTTGTCTTTCCATCTTGGCAATTGCCGGATTGCAGGCTTGCAACAACAACACAAAACCCGCAAACAATATGAAAGAAAAGGAGTTTATAGCTTTTGACACCTCATCGTTAGACAGGCGCTACCGCCCGCAAGATGATTTTGATAGTTTTGCAAATGGCGGATGGAAAAAGCTAAATCCTGTGCCTAGCACCGAAGGAAACTGGGGCGCTTTTGGTATTTTGGATAAAGAAAACACCGAGATTAAACTGAAAGGTATTATTGATGAGGTGAGCAAGAATAAAGATAACAAGGCTGGTTCTGACGAACAAAAAATAGCGGATATGTTCCGTTCGTTTATGGACACCAACGCAATTGACAAACTAGGTTTAAAGCCATTGGAGTCTTATATTTCTAAAATTGATGGCATTAAAACGATTGAAGATTGGACGGCTCTTTCGGGAGAATTGCAAATAATTGGCATCCCAACTTTAATAGGTGTTTATGTGGATGCAGACGATAAAAACAGCAGCATGAATGCGGTTAAATTTGTGCAAAGTGGACTTAGTTTGGGCGAAAAAGGATTTTATTCTGGAAAAGATGAAAGAATGAAAAACATTAGAACCGAATTTGCCAAGCATGTTGACAAAATAATGGCTTTATCGAATAAAACCATTACCAAAGCAGGCACAACGCTTTTAAACTTTGAAAGCAGCATTGCAAATATCCAATTGAGCAATGTGGAATTAAGAGACCCTGAATTAACATACAACAAAGTGGCTTCTGCGGAATTGAACACCCTATCAAAAAACATTGATTGGAATCTTTTTGCAAAAAAACAAGGCATTGTTGCAGACACAGTTATTCTTCAAAACAAAAAATACATTAGCAACCTAAATAATATTCTGACCCGCACACCTATTGAAACCCTTAAACTTTATACTTTTTATAAGCTAATTAATAGTTTTTGTAGCTATTTGCCAAAACAATTTAAAGATGAAAAATTTAATTTTTATGGTAAAATAAAAGGCGGTGTAAAAGAGCAAAAAGAAAGAGGCATTCAAGCCATTGGTGTTACAGAGGGATTGGGCGAAGGCAATATTTTAGGTAGATTATATACCAAAAGTTTTTTTCCTGAAAGCAGTAAACAAAAGGTTTCTGAAATGATTGAAAATGTGAGAACCGTTTATGGCGAAAGAATAGACCAATTGGCTTGGATGAGTGATAGCACTAAAATAATGGCGCGCAAAAAACTTTCTACTTTCACATATAAAATTGGCTATCCCGACCAATGGGACGATTATTCTAAAATAGCGATAAAACCAAACGCACTAATAGAGAACATTGTTTCTAACACGGAATGGAGCCACAACAAAATGTTGAAAGACATTGGTAAACCGGTTGACAAAAAAAGATGGTTTATGTCGCCACAAACGGTGAATGCCTATTACAATCCTTTGAACAACGAGATTGTTTTTCCTGCTGGCATATTACAAGCGCCTTTCTTTAATCCAAATGCAGACGATGCTGTAAACTATGGGGGTATTATTGCTGTTATCGGTCATGAGTTTACCCATGGTTTTGACGATCAAGGTGCAAAATATGACGAAACTGGCAATTTAAGAAACTGGTGGAATGTGGCCGATTTCAAAAACTTTAGTGAATTGAGCCAAAACTATATCAACTATTTCAATCAGTTTCAACCGCTGCCTGGTGTGAACATAAATGGTTCACTCACAATTGGCGAAAACATTGCCGACCTTGGCGGCCTAACACTCTCCTATTATGCTTTGGTGCGTTCGTTAAAAGGAAAAAAAGAGCCTGCTTTGATTGATGGTTTCAATTGGAAACAACGCTTTTTCTTGAGTTGGGCACAGGTTTGGCACAACAACATTAAAGACGAAGAGCTAAGAAACCGCATTCAAACAGACCCACACTCTCCGGCCCGCTATAGAATTAACGGTCCGTTGAAACATTTAACAGAGTTTTATGATGCTTTTGGTGTAAAAGAAGGCGACAAAATGTGGCTGGCCGAAAAAGACAGAGTTAAAATTTGGTAAAAAACATTTCAATTGAAAATTGAGAATGGAGAATTGAGAATTGTTAAATGAGCAGTAAGATATTTTTTGAGTTGAAATTAATCCTATCTCAAAATACATTACGATTTCAACGGATTGTTGGAGTGAACTAGCAACAATGGAAGATGTTTTTTTGGATTTGGAGTAAGTTTTATTGATTAAATGTTGACGAATGTTTTAAGGTCATTTAGAGTTGCTTTTGTGGGAGAATGGATTATATTTGTGGGCGTTAAAATGAATAATCTAACTATGACTTCAGGTATTTTAAAACAAAAAAATGCGCATTTTGATGAATTATAATAAAAAAAGCATTTTTTTGCAACATAGAAAAACGCTATTGAGGAGCGCATATATGCAAGTTGTGGGCAAGGCTATGACGACAGTGCGACCATTAAACAGACGACTATAAACTGAACATTAATACAAAGACAAATAATTTTGACAAGTAACCAAAAACATACAGACCATATTTCAAACGAACAACAAGTAAGCCGATACCGATGGCTATCGGAACCTACCCCTCCGTATTTTTTATTTTCCCCACCGCACATTTTTTTTAATTCAATTTTAGCAAGTCGCATCCCTAAAGCTTTCGGGAAGCCGTTTTTTGCTCCCAATTGCTATCGGGACACCAAAAAAAATTTCAGGCATATTAAAACTATCTTTACCGACAGAAAAACAAATAATTATT
>JBDNIM010000359.1:0-15620 GCA_041688295.1 Bacteroidia bacterium | reverse complement strand
ATTGATAACAAGGATTTAATTTAGAAAAAAATAAATCTTATACAAAAAACAGGTAATTTTATCTAAATGTTGAAAAAACATTGCTGCATTATTTCATTTTTTTTATTAATATTGAACCTTAATTTGTATTATATTCATGAGTATTAAAGATTTGTTGAAATTTAAAGACATAAAAACTTACGCAAGCACTGAATGGCTTGCAAACAATGCTAAAAAATACCGTTCTGTTTTTGATGAACAGGAGGCCGCCTATATTTATTGTGAATTTTCTTTTTTCAACAAGAAATATGACGAAGACAATTGGGATTTAAAGCTGAAGCTTAAATGTTTGAATGAAAAAGATGAAGAAATTTGCGATTTGGTGTGCGACCGCCCAATAGATAAAAGAGACAATATAATTTATGTGAGAGAAGGTTGGGGTGTAAAAACACCAAGCACCTATTGGAAATCTGGCACTTACAGATGGGAAGCGTATATCAACGATGAACTATTTGCCACCAAAAGTTTTTATATGGAAAGACAAGGCGTTGTGAAAAATGGAGTGAATCCATATTTTATTACAGAAACCCTAAAACTATATGAAGGACCGGATGCAAACATGGTGGACAAAGAAAGAAAATACTATATTTGTTTCAATGCCTTATCCACAAGATACATTTGGATAGAAGTGAATGCAAAAAATTTGGTTAGAAAAAGCACAGATTGGGCATGCGAACTGATTTTTAATTACAAAACATCATCGGGCTATTTAAAAGGCTCGGCAACGAAACTGTTTTTTGTTAAACCAGATGAAGAAAACTTTAGCACCACTGTGGGTTGGGGCAGCGATATGTTAGGCACTTGGAGCCGTGGAAGATACTATATTGAAATTGTTTTTATGGACGAATTGGTTGCAAGCGTACCTTTCGAGATTGGAGACGATTATGTGGAGGCAGTTGAAGAAGATTTCATCCCTTTGGTTCAATCTGGGTTCTATTTTGATGACGACATTGAATTTTATCAAGAAGATGAAGTAGAAGAAAAAAACCAAAAACTTATAAAAGACCCAGCCGCACCAGTTGCAAACGATTCTTACGAAAATGTGTTGCATGATTTGGATGCAATGGTTGGTTTAGATAGCATAAAATCGAAGGTTAAAGAATACACGAATTATCTTAAATTTATAGCCTTAAGAAAAGAAAAAGGATTGGCAGACAGCGAAGGCATTAATCTTCATGCGGTTTTCAAAGGCAATCCTGGAACCGGAAAAACAACAGTGGCAAGAATGTTGGGCCGAATTTACAAAGAACTGGGCTTGCTGAAAAAAGGCCATGTTATAGAGGTGGACAGAGGCGACCTGGTAGCTGAATTTATTGGTCAAACAGCGCCAAAAACAAAAGAAGCCATTAAAAAAGCAAAAGATGGTATCTTATTTATAGACGAAGCCTATTCATTGGCAAGAAAAGACGAAGACAGCAAAGATTTTGGTAAAGAGGCCATCGAAATTTTATTAAAAGAACTGAGCGATTCAACTGACATAGCCATTATTGTGGCTGGTTATCCAAATGAAATGAACACCTTTTTGGAAAGCAATCCTGGATTAAAATCTAGGTTTAATATGATTTATGATTTTCCTGATTATGTGCCTCAAGAGTTAATCAAAATTTCTGAATATGCTTGCGAAAAAAGAGGGGTTAAACTAAGCGAACCTGCTAAAGTAGTAATGTATAAATACTTAGTTGAAACATACAGAAACAGAGACAAGTTTTTTGGCAATGCCCGAATGGTAAACTCTTTTATAGATGAATTTAAAATGAATTTAGGTTTAAGAGTAATGAAGGCAAAAGACCCTAAAAAACTAAAACTTGAAGATTTAAGCACCATAGAGAAAGAGGACATTGAAAGAGCATTTGCCAGCAAAAAAAATCTAGAAGCAGATATTCCAATAGATGAAGAGTTATTGAAAGAATCGGTTACAAAACTCAAAAATTTAACTGGTTTAGGAAAAGTAAAAGAAGAAATTGATGAATTGATTAAATTGGTAAGATACTACAAAGAATCGAACAAAAACCCAAGAGAAATTTTTTCCTTACACTCTGTTTTCTTGGGCAACCCAGGCACAGGAAAAACAACTGTTGCTCGTATTTTAGCACAAATATACAAAGCAATCGGTATTTTAGAAAGAGGCCACTTGGTGGAGTGCGACAGACAATCGTTGGTGGGTGGATATATTGGGCAAACGGCTATAAAAACATCGGAATTGCTAGACAAGGCAATGGGAGGAGTCTTATTCATAGACGAAGCCTATTCCCTAACCGAAGGCGGTGGCAATGATTATGGAAGAGAGGCCATAGAAACCATTTTGAAAAGAATGGAAGACCAAAGGGGAAAATTTATTGTTATAGCAGCAGGATATACCCAAAACATGGAAAAATTCTTGGAAACCAATCCTGGACTAAAATCTAGATTTGACAGAACTTTCATGTTTGAGGACTTTGTAGCAGACGATTTATTAGGCATTGCTATGCAACAATTAGTGGACCATAACATTGTGCCAGATGCAGAAGCTAAAGAAAAACTTAAATCTTACATAGAATATATGTATAAAAAAAGAGACAAGTTTTTTGGAAATGGCAGAGCTGTAAGAAAAATTATTGAAGAAGCAATTAGAAATCAACATTTACGATTAAGCGAACTTCCAAAAGCGAAAAGAACGACCAAAGTAATTGGAACATTAACATTAGCAGATGTAAATGAATTTAATGCAGATAACATTCCAAGCCAAAAACATGGTATCGGTTTTAAATAAATAATGTTTACACATATCACCGAAATTGCTGCAATTGCAGTGTTTGCAGCCCTTTGCATTTTTATAATTTTGCAATTGGCTTTCCATTTATTATACTTTATTCCATTCATTAAATACAAACTGCCAAAAAATGCAGACAATAATTCGGAAGGTGTAAGCATTATTATTTCTGCGCGTGCAGAATACGACAATCTTAATATATTAATCCCTGCATTATTAAAACAACAATACCCTAATTTTGAAATCATTATTATAGATGACGCAAGCTGGGACCATACGAAAGATTTGATAGAAGCATTTGTAAAATCGAACAATAATATTAAAGGGGTGTATTTAACCGAAGATATGAAGAAACATACTTTGGGAAAAAAATTGGCTCTAACATTGGGCATTAAAGCTGCATCAAACGAAATTTTATTGTTTACAGATGCAGATTGCGTACCTGCTAGTGAATTTTGGATACAAAAAATGGCAAATATCTATTTAAAGAATCCAAACACAGAAATTGTTTTAGGCTACTCCCCTTTCAATAGAAAAAAAACGACCATTAATTTATTGTCTCGAATCGACAATTTATGGACCGCCCTACTTTACTTCTCCTTTGCCCTAAAGAAAAATCCTTACATGGCAGTTGGCCGAAACCTTAGTTACAAAAAATCTTTATTCATGCGCACCAAAGGGTTTGCCAATCATTTGCATGTTTTGTCGGGTGATGATGATTTGTTTATTCAAGATGCTTCAAACAACCTAAATACCGACATTTGCCTGCACCCAAACGCCTTTGTTTTCTCAGAATCTAAAAAATATTTTAGCGATTGGATGGTTCAAAAAACAAGACACCATCATGTGGGCAGATATTATAAAAGCAACCATAAACGCTCACTTGGCTTTCAATATGCCATTCATTTTCTGTTTTGGATGTCAGTGTTTGCCAATTTTTTATTTTACTCTAACATCATTTGGCTAACCATTGCATTGTGTTTATATTGGACAATTAAAACAATCATCATTTATCAATCGTTTAGGAAATTTCAAAATTCTAAAATGGCTTGGGCTTTGCCTATTTACGATTTCCTATACTTTTTTTATAACATAACTTTTGGCATTATTTCAATCTTTCACAAACAAAAAAAATGGTAGGCATAGAACTCATCTTAAAATATTTTCCTAATTTAACGCAAACACAGAAGCAACAATTTGAGGGACTTTATCCTTTATATAAAGAATGGAACGAAAAAATAAATGTTATTTCACGCAAGGATATTGAAGACTTGTATTTAAAACATGTGTTACATTCCCTTTCTATTGCAAGTTTTGTTAAATTCAAAGATGTTCATAATATTTTAGACATTGGCACGGGCGGTGGCTTTCCGGGAATTCCTTTGGCAATTCTTTACCCCGAAATTGAATTTCATTTGGTAGATTCTATTGGTAAAAAAATTTTAGTGGTTTCGGAAGTTGCGAAAGGCATTGAACTAAAAAATGTAAAAGCCGAACATGCAAGGGCCGAGCAAATTAGAGGAAAATATGATGTGGTTACAGGCCGAGCGGTTACGCAATTATTGGATTTCTATTCATGGATACATAAAAACTTAAAACCCGATTCTGATGTAATTTGCCTGAAAGGTGGCGATTTGGACGATGAAATTAGAACATTCAAACAAGCCAACCACCGCTCGGAGGTTAAAACCTTTGAAATTTTTAATAAAATACCTGAACCGTTTTTCGAAACAAAAAAAATTGTGTTGGTTACTAAAGCCTAGTTTTTTTCACCTTAAAAATCTAACCCTAAAGAAAAGGTTGTTAAAGATTTTTGTATTTTACTTTCTATGAGCCCCCAGCCGTGGTCGAGTTTTACATAATGGCCTAAAACTTTGGCCCTGGCTCCAAATCCAAAAGAATAAACAAAAGGGTCTCTTTGAGAATTTACAGAAATAGAATATTGATTGGACCTTACATTTATGGTGTTAAAAGGATTGTCGTAACTGTAGGGGCTGCTGCCTTTCCAAGCGGTGCCAATATCCAAAAAACTAATTAGCATTACACTATTAAGAAATTGACTTGATATGGGCTTTTGAATTAAATAAGCAAATATAGGAACACGCAATTCTGTGTTTAATAAAACAAATTTATTGCCTCCCCTTGTGTTTCGATAAAAACCACGCATGGGCGAAACAACGGTTTGAAAAGCGTATTCACTGCCGGTTAGCGCAGGAATATTGCTATTAAAAACCTTGTCATTGTTTACGGGTGTTATCCAGTTTTCTACGCCTCCCAAATAATAGGCTACAGACTGACTGCCAAAAGAAAAAGCCGAACTTAGGCGAGTGGCCAAATAAATTTGCTTGTCTAACTTTAGATAGTGCCTGAAATCAAAGCCAATGTTAGAAATCCATTCAAATTGATTCAACTTTTGATAATTCTCGTTATAAATACGCAAACGAATGCCTCTAAAAAGATTTAAGCCTTTGCTAGATATATTATCAAAAACATATTCAAAACCATTAGTAAAATATAAGCTTTCAGTCGATTTTATGTTCAATTGAGAGGTATCTATTGGCATGAGAATATTGCGGTCGTTTCTCATTCCTGTGTTAATTTCAAAACGGCTGACTTCAGAAAAAGGGTATATAAAGCTTATTTTTCCTATGCCGGTTATCACTTTTCTGTCTTCAATGGAATTGTCTAAATTTCGTGAGCGCCTCATGATGCTAATTCGCTTGTCCCATCTTTTTGTATTATTCGTATAATTAAAAAACACATCTGTTGCCCGAATAGAAAGAGGGATTCTAACACCGGCTTCTACAATATGATTTTTTAAGGGGTCGTTTAAACTGACCTGAAAAAGAGGCGAAACTAAAGGGAAATTAAAAATTTTCTCATCAACATTGGAAGGAAATAAATAGTTGTTTAATATTGAATTATCAGATTGTTGCAACAAAAAATTGATATTCATTTGTGTCTTAAATTTAGAAGAGAAAGTAGCGTTTGCTTTTGAAGAAGACATTGAACTTGCGTTTATTTCATCTTTAAAATCAAATCCTGAAATAAAAACCTTTGGCTCTATTTTTTTTACTATCTCTTTTACAATTTCATTTTTTGCGACACTGTCTTTTATAATTAGGCTTTGAGATTCAATAACATCTAATTTTGGTAAATTAAAATCTATGGTTTTTCTGTATTCTGTATTTTGAATAACTTCTACTTTGTCATCTTCTATCTCATCCGAAAACTGATTGATATAGATTCTAAAACGGTTGTTAAAAAAAATTAAATCGGCAATTATTTCTGAGGAAATATCATTGTATAAAATGCTTCTTTTATAATTTGTGAGGGGCAACAATTCATTTTTCTTTAAATTTAGTGCATAATTATTTACAATGCCATTTTTGTCGCTTAAAACACTGATATAGTTTTCTTTAATCTCCGAAGGCGCCCAAATATTAACTTTCCTGTTTTGCTCGCCATATAAATAATTGACTTTTTTACTATTTATGTCCAACTGATACAAAGCCAAATAATCAGATATTTTTCCGTTCAACCTATTGCTAACAAAATAGATTTTACTACCATCTATAGAAAATTTGGGATTAATTTTGTCAAACTTGTCTTTCAGAATATATTCAAATGTTTTGCGCTCAACATTATATAACAACAAATTGGTTTGGGCATTTTCCAAAACCGATAAGACAATTTGAGAACCAGTGTTATTATATGAAAAATCATTTACAAAGGCGATGTTTTCTAGCTTTTCTTCTTTTAAAAAATTGCCATTAATATTATAAGTTTTTAAATAGGAAACACTGTTTTTAAAAACAATTAAACTTAATTTGTCGCTTTTTGGCTGCCATGCAATTAGGGGATACTTATTTACTAAATCTCTATTGATCAACCGAAGCCCGCCACTCGCTATTTTACTCAGTTTTTTAGATTTTATATCGTAAAGACTCACCTCATATTTGCCTAAACTATTGGTAACAATGGCTATCTTTCTTCCATCGGGGCTAATTTTAAATTGTGTGTGGTATTTTTTCGCCAGCTTGCTAGGGGCATTCTCCTCTCCTTTCGGAAACTTGAAAATTTGCTCGTCTTTGGCATATTTTTCTTGGTAAAACAGCTGCCAATCACGCATTAAAGCATCCATATTTAAACCTGTGTAATACACAAAAGCAGTTTCTACACTTCGGCTGATTTTGGTTAAAAACAAAATATTGCCCACTGCAGATTTGCCAAACCTCTCTTCTATGTATCGCCATATGCTATGGCCTGCCAATACTTCATCCTCTTTTTGCAATGAATTGAAATAGCGTTGTTTTTTGTTTAAAAAAAAATCCTTCAAGAAATTATCTTTTTGAATATTCCAACTTTCTGCCAAATAGGCCGACACGCCTTTGAGATACCAATCGGGCAAATTTAATAATGCTGAGGTTTGCAATCTTTCTCTGATGTTGCCTCCAAAAATAAATTCACTGACAATTATTTCAGAAACAGCTCGTCTAATCTGAATTTTAAAATCATAAGTGTTGCCTTCAAAATAAACATAAGAAATATTATCGTTCAATTGAGAATAGCCACCTGCATAATGTTGCGGATTGCTAATGTTTACATTGCTTTTTTGATAGTCTATTATGTTGTTGAAAACCACAATTTTTAGTCCATTGCTCAAATTATAGTTCAATTTGTTTTCTGTTTCATCAAAAATAGATTGAATTTGGGTTAATACAAACTGAGCGCTTATCTCGCCTCCTTTAAAATAAATAATTTCATAAGTGCCTTGTTTTAAACTGTATGTTTCGCCATAAACAAATGTGCTATTCTGCCCAAATTCGGTGTAAACACCTTGTCCATAAACAGATTTCAAACAAAAAAGAATAATAAAACAGTAAAATCGCACTTTACAAAAATACTTTGTTTTAATTAAAATACAAGACTAATCTTTGTTTTAAATTTTTGCGGTATCTTTACGTAGATGAAACCAATAAATTCTTAAAACCAAAACCTCTCAACTTAAACGGGCGCTTATTGTTTGAATGCGGGGCAACAAAATTGCTTAAATAACTTAACTCTGCTTTAAACATAACACACAAAAACATGGCGTTTACTTAAACATCTACAATCTAATAATAAGCAAAAAAGCTGTAACAGAAAAATACAAAGGCGGGGGTTTTCTGTTCAGAAAAGATTACTATCCCTCCTTATCCGATATAAGTCAAGAAGACGGTGAAATGTTTTCGTTGGGACAAATAAATATTGATAAATTTGACATCGACCGCCTAATATCCAATGGTTTGAGCTATAATAAAGACAAACACACTTCGCCCGATTTTGTAATCTTAGACAGATTTAACGATGTTTATGGGAAGCAAAATGGTTAAAACACAACAGAGTTTTTGCTTGACACATAGAAACAAACATTGCTGTAAAAAAGAGGGTTGAGGAAATTAGTGATATGACCATTGCCGAATTTAGCGAGCAAATAAAACAAGGCAACTATCCGTTTAAAACTATTCGGTTAGAAAATTTATAACTATCAAAGTGGGCAACAATCAAAAATTGTCTAATGATGCAAGCAATATTTTTTAATTCAAAAATGGTCAATATCGTCCATTGTTAAGTTGAATAAATAAGAAGATTGTTGTATCACAATGAATAAACAAATTAAAACACTAGGAATTGCTGTTGTATTAACCGCTTTGGTTTCTTGCAGCACTTACGTTCAGTTGATAGAAACTGAATCAATTGGAAAAGATCAAGTAGATCAAAATGGCGTATGTCAAAACGATGCTATTAAAGTTAACTATGATTTCTGGTCAGAAGATGGGATTACTTATTTTTCTGTTTACAACAAAACAGACAAACCATTGTATATTGACTGGAAAAAATCAGTATTTATTTACAATGATTGGAAAAATGAATATTGGGTAGAAAAAAGCACAACTCAAAACTTTTTAATTCCAGTGGGAACAGGAAAAAACATTACTTATGAAAGACAAGCTTCAACAGTTGTTTCTGAAAGGTACACTTTCATTCCGCCACACACTTACATTAGCGTTCCAATGACTTATACAATCATGAGCGACTATTTAAGTTCTACAACAACTAAAAAATCTGATTCATCTGCTTCATACAAAATTTTCTTAACTCAAAGCATTAGAAAAAATGGTGGGGAGAAGGTTGACATTGCAAGCACTACTAAAGCTGGAACTACTAAAGCTTGGGAAAAAAACTTTAACAAAAATAACACCATTGCTAAATTCAGAAACTTCATTACTTATGCATCAAAAGAAGATTTTTCTGATGAAAAGTATATTGAAAATGAGTTTTTCATTAATAAAATAACTGAAATGAAAACTAAAAACTTTAACGGAAAATATAAAAATGTTAAAATTACCGCTAAGATTGGCGGTTCAAAATCAAAAGCAAAAGTAAAAGTTTACGATTCTCCATACAAAAACGGATCTAAATTTTATAACACTATAATAAAATAATTTTTTTAAAAAGCTATAATTTAAAAGGGAGTTAATCAAATTAACTCCCTTTTTTTTATGCTTAATTGTATTTCATTGAATAGAAAAAACGGAACAAATGCAATAACAATTATTAAAACATCAAGTTAAAAACCTCATATTAAGACACTTAAAACCCCTACTTTAGGACAGAAGAAAAACTAAACTTTTTTGACCTTTTCGTTGAATTTATCTTCACATTTTCCCCTACTTTTGCACCCATCTAATTGTGGCATTTTCCTCAATACAGTTTTTAATGAAGTTAGATGTCCAAACTACCAGAAGAGCATAAATTTTTCGACCTTTCAGACTACGGCAGACCCATTGCAAAAGTGATTGCAAACTTTTTTAAACACACAGCCGTAACCCCAATTCATATCACCATTGGATTTATAATTTCTGGCCTAATGGCCATCTATTGTATTATTCAAGAATACTATGCCTTTGCAGCATTTTTTCTAATTTTAAAATCCATTTTAGACGCAGCCGATGGCGAACTTGCTAGAGTAAAACAAACGCCATCTTACACAGGCCGCTATCTCGATTCGGTTGCCGACATCCTTTTAAATGCCTTGTTTTTTATTACAATTTGGCATGTAACCGGCACTTCCATATTAATATGTTTTGGCGCTTTCATAGGTTTGCAATTGCAAGGCACACTCTATAATTACTATTATGTTATTTTAAGAAACAAATTTAATGGCGACAAAACAAGCCGTGTGTTTGAGGATAAAACCCCTTTAGCATTTGAAGGCGAAAAACAAAAATATGTCAATATTCTATTTGCAATTTACAAGCTTCTATACGATGTTTTTGATAAAACGATTTATATTTTAGACAGAAACGCTAACGATGGCAAACCGCTCCCAAAGTGGCTAATGACCTGCGTTTCCTCATTCGGCTTAGGCTTTCAATTGCTGCTTTTTTCTGCCATGCTGGTTTTAGGGCTAAAGGCATTTATCCTCCCTTTCTTCCTAATTTATACAACACTCATTTTTGTATATATAGGTATTAGAAAGTCTTTTTATTAAGAAGTTTTTTAAAAAAATTTATTTCATAAAAACTTTCTGCTATTTTAATTAAATTTAATTAGTTCTTTTTATCAATTTTTTCTATCAAAGCAAGATTAATCTTCCTTAAATAATCAATTTCAGACTTTAAATTTAGGTTTTCGCCCTCCAAAGAATTCATTTTATCGCCTTGAATTTTTAAGTTTATTGACAAACCCAAAGTCGTTATTGCTGTAATTCTCCCGATTATTGGTATTATTAATTAAGATATTTTTTAAAAAAAACATTAATGTCTATTTCAAAAATCTTTGCAAACTTAATCACCTTAAATATGTCGGGTTTTTATATTCTAAAGAAAACATTATTTAAAATCAAGCGTTATCTAAATGTAAAAAACATTAATTTTGCACAATGA
This sequence comes from Bacteroidia bacterium, assembly GCA_041688295.1. Classification (GTDB taxonomy): domain Bacteria; phylum Bacteroidota; class Bacteroidia; order NS11-12g; family UBA955; genus JABMMZ01. Next base: position 4,901 of record JBDNIM010000359.1, on the reverse strand, counting down.
TTCAGCGCAAACAACATTTATTTTTGGCGGCAATTTTTTTAATCTCTTTAACTATGATTATTGGCAATATGAATATCACCAAGGGATTGATTCAAACAGCCACTGATCAATTTGACAAAGGCTATTACTATTCTGTGAACATTATAGACAAAGTAATTACTTTTGAAACAGAAACCTCTCAAACAAACAATAACGGAACCATTTATTCTCTTTTGATTGTAACTTTAATTGCCTTTATAACTATTTTTTTATTTAAAAAAAGAGAAATCCAACTAAGATTAGTTGCTTTCAATTTTTTGTTTATAGTTTTATTTTGGTTCAATTTATTTTTTTCTGTCTATAAATTGAACAAAGGTGAAACAACAAAATTGATATCAAGCGATTTAAATTATCTGACTCTAAGCTTGCCTTTAATATTGCTAGTTTTAAATTTCTTAGCATTAAAAGGCATTAAAAAGGACATAGAACTATTGGCTTCCGTAAATAGATTTAGATAAAATGTACAACACACTAACAATCAATCAATTGAAAACCAATAAAAAATTAAGTTTTTTGTTAGTTAATTTTAAAATTTACAATAAATTTGCGACCAAATAAAGTTAAATTAAGTATCAAACACGAATGAACTCAATAACAAAAAACATTTTAAAAATTTCTTTAGTATTCCTAATTCTATTTGTAGCCGTTTTTTCAATATCGAAGATAGCAAACATAGACAGTATTCAAGTACAAAATTTGACAGCCGATAAGCCATTATTTGGCGCTGATGAATACGATTATGTAGCACCCAAAGTAAAAACAGACGAAAATCCATATTCCTCTGTCATCAATTGGTCGATTATATTTTTATCATTATTAATCGTATTTGTGATAGCCAATGTTTTAGACATAAATAAGTACATTTCTAAAATTACTGGTAAAGAAACAGTCAGTTTAAATAAAATAAATAAATGGTTGATGTTAATATTTATGATTGTTGGTTTGGCCGCTGTAGCATGGGAATATAAAGTGCATGGAAAATTGATTCTATTAAACAATTCAGCAAGCGAACACGGAGCGAGTTACGATAGCATGTTTACAATTACTTTGGTGTTAACAACAATTGTTTTTGTAGTTACGCAATTTTTATTGTTTTGGTTTTCATTTAGGTATTCTGAAAGAAAAGGCGAAAAAGCATTATATTATTCACACAATAATAAATTAGAAGTTTTTTGGACAATTATTCCATCAATAGTTTTAACAATATTGGTATTAAGAGGCCACCAAACATGGAAATCTGTTGTTTATGCAGAAGATGATTACAAAGGCACCGTTAAAAAAATTGAAGTTTTTGCTTATCAATTTGGATGGAAAGCAAGATATGCAGGAAGTGACGGAATGTTAGGAATGACAGACTATAAGTTTATTTCAGGTAAAAATGATTTAGGTTTAGCATATTTGCCAGAAGTTGATGCTTTAATATTAGAACTAGAGGATAAAATAAAAGCAGATAAAAAAGCCATTTCAGAGTTAAATACCGTTACTTTAAAAAACGCAAACAGAGATTTATTTTCAGCAGACAGCATGAAAGATTATAAAGCCAAAGAAGCTGTTTTAAAAATTATTTCTGAAATAAAATCTGGCGCTGCAAAAGACGAATTAGAATCTTCCATAAAAAGAAAGACTAAGCAATATGAAAGAATTTTAGCGATTAAACAAAATCCAAAACAATATGCTTCATACTTTAATGACAAAGCTGAAGATGATGTCATCACACAAGAGTTGCATTTAGTAAAAGATTCTTTGGTTTCTTTAAATTTCCGTTCAAAAGACATTATACATAGCGCATGGTTGCCACATTTCAGAGCCCAAATGAATGTTGTTCCTGGAATGCCTACTAAATTTGTTTTCAAACCAAACAAATCAACAAAAGAAGCAAAAGCAGAATTTGGAACAGACTTTGAGTACTACCTTTATTGTAACAAAATATGTGGTACATCTCATTATGGCATGAAAATAAAAGTTGTTGTTGAGTCGCAAGCTGAACTAAACGAATGGCTAAAATCTCAACCAATAGCTTTTGCAAAACCAGTTCCGGCAAGTGCAATCCCATTTCCTTCGCCAACTGACACAGCAACAAAAGTTGAACAAAAACTAGTAATCAAATAAAAAAACATTAAAAACAAACCACTAATAATAATAATAAAATAATTATAGTATGAGTACAGAATTAGTCATCGAAAAACATTCTACCCAAGAGGATTCACAACATGATGCGCATGGTCATCACGAACACCACAAACAATCGTTTATAACTAAATACATATTTAGTACAGACCATAAAATGATATCTAAGCAGTATTTAATTACTGGTATTATTATGGGTTGTTTTGGAATGGCAATGTCATTGTTATTCAGAATGCAGTTGGCTTGGCCAGATGAGTCTTTCGGAATTTTCGAAAGTTTGCTTGGAAAATGGGGCAAAGATGGAAAACTAGATCCTAATTATTACATGGCTTTGGTAACTATTCATGGAACCATCATGGTATTTTATGTTTTGACAGCGGGACTAAGTGGAACATTTAGCAATTTATTGATTCCATTACAAGCAGGCGCAAGAGATATGGCAAGTCCATTTATGAACATGCTTTCATACTGGTTTTTCTTTTTATCTTCAATTGTATTACTATCAACTTTTTTGGTTGAAACAGGCCCAGCATCGTCAGGCTGGACCGTTTATCCGCCATTGAGTGCTTTACCAAAAGCAATGCCCGGTTCTGGCCTTGGAACAACTCTTTGGTTGGTAGCAATTATTCTTTTTATTGTTTCAGCGCTTTTAGGTGGTGTAAATTATATCGTTACCATTTTAAATATGCGCACAAAAGGTATGTCTATGAATAGATTGCCTTTAACAATTTGGGCATTTTTGTTGACCGCAATTTTAGGATTATTATCGTTTCCTGTTTTGTTGGGAGCAGGATTGTTATTAATATTTGACAGAAGCTTTGGAACTAGTTTTTATTTAAGTGATATCCACTTGAATGGAGTGGGCGCATTATCCAACAGCGGAGGAAGCCCTGTTTTATATCAGCATTTATTTTGGTTTTTAGGACATCCAGAAGTTTATATTATTATTATGCCAGCTTTTGGTATTTCATCTGAAGTCATTTCTACCAATTCTAGAAAACCAATTTTTGGATACACAGCAATGGTAATTTCATTAATTGCAATTTCATTCTTGTCATTTTTAGTATGGGGACACCACATGTTTATTACAGGTATGAATCCTTTCTTAGGCACTTTGTTTATGTATGTAACCCTCATTATTGCAGTGCCATCAGCAGTGAAAACATTTAACTATTTGGCAACTCTTTGGAAAGGGAATATCCGATTCACAACGGCTATGTTGTTTGCCATTGGTTTGGTTTCTTTCTTTATTTCAGGTGGTTTAACCGGAATTTATTTAGGAAATGCAGCACTTGACATTCAATTACACGATAGCTATTTCGTAGTTGCACACTTTCACTTAGTTATGGGTTCAGCTGCTATTTTTGGTATGTTTGCAGGTATTTATCATTGGTTTCCAAAAATGTTTGGTAAAATGATGAACAAAACACTAGGAACACTCCACTTTTGGTTAACTTTTGCCTCAGCATACTTAGTATTCTTTCCCATGCACTTTATGGGATTGGCAGGCGTACCTAGAAGATATTATCAGTTTTCTTTAATTCCTGAATTTGATGTTTGGATGGATGTAAATGTATTTATTACAGTTTCAGCATTTCTTGGTGGTGTTGCTCAATTATTTTTCTTATGGAATTTCTTCTATAGCATATTCAAAGGCAAAAAAGCCACTCAAAATCCTTGGGAATCAAACACTTTAGAGTGGTCAACTCCAGTAAAACATATTCACGGCAACTGGCCAGGAGAAATCCCAACTGTTTACAGAGGGCCTCATGAATATAGCAGACCAGACAGAGAGTCTGATTATTTTCCTCAATATGAAAAAGGTGATGGAGAACCAGAGTATTATCACGCACCTGCTAAAGTTAACACAAACTATGATGGACCAAAAGAAAAACCTTCAAAAGTCTTTTTCTCATCATTTGCTTATCTTTTTTCTAGCTTTAGATTGAACAGAGCTTAAAACAAAAAACTGATTCATCAGTTTTATTTAAATGAACTACATTAAAATTAACCGAAGATTTGGCATATTAACCATATCTTCGGTTTTTTTGCTTTTGTTAGCTGGAGGAGTTGTAAGAAGCACAGGTAGCGGCATGGGTTGCCCAGACTGGCCTAAATGTTATAACGGCTGGTTCCCTCCTACCTGCGTTTGCGAGCTACCAAGCAATTACCAACAATTATATTTAGAGAAAAGATTGAAAAAAGCCGAGAAGTTTTCTGAATTATTAATGAATTTGGGGTTTAAAAAACAGGCAATACTTATCCTTAACGACCCTAAATTACAAATACCAGAGGTTTTTAATACCACAAAAGCTTGGATAGAATATATCAATAGATTAATCGGTGTCTGATCTGGGTTTTTCTCTTTAATTTTTTATGTTACCTTAATCAAAATACGAAAAACTATCAACATTTCCCAATTTATATATGGGGTTTTAGGATTTATCTTTATGCTATTTAATGGTTGGCTTGGCAGTATTGTTGTAGCCACTAATTTATTTTCACTTTTAATTACAATCCATTATTTATTGGCTTATGCTGTTCTATTGTTTTTTATTTTGAGTTTGCACAAGCATCATTATAAATATGATAGTTTAAAAATTACAAAATATTATGGGTTTTATTTATTCTTTGTGTTGTTTTCAGTTGTGCAAATAATATACGGAACACAACTAAGAGCCGTTACAGACAAGGCTTTAGAAAAAAATATTTTATATATAAACAATGAAGTCAAT
>JBDNIM010000358.1:0-5469 GCA_041688295.1 Bacteroidia bacterium | reverse complement strand
CTAAAATAAATACGGCACCATTCTTTTGCGTCAAAGCTATTGCCTCTTGTAAAAATTGACCTACAGGCTTGCTGCAGTTGCAGCTATTTCCACAATGTGGTTTTTCTGGCTCGGTAATAACAGCTGCTATTTGATTGGGGTATTTTTCAAACAACTGAATCAAAGAATCAATATCACAAGATTTGAAAGTAACAGTCAATTCAATAATTTCATTTGGTACCCCTTTGTTACACAATGTTTGTCCTATAAACCAATCGTCATAAGAATAAAAAGGATGGTCGTAAGGGATAGCCACTAATTTTCTACCTGTATGTGCACGGGCCAACTTTATAGCTGCCGTTGTAACAGTAGAGCCATTTTTAGCAAACTTTACCATGTCATGCTGCGGAACAAGGTCTAAAAATGTTTTAGCCATTTCGAGTTCTATGTAACTAGGGCGTTGAAAATTTACCCCTTTTAGCATTTCTTTATACACCTCATCAATTACTGGCTGATAGGCATGTCCTAAACTAACAGAAGTTAATCCCATAGAACAATCTAGAAATTTGTTGCCCTCTAAATCCCAAACCCATGCCCCGCTTCCATGAGAAATTGCTGTCGGTGCATTTTCAGAAAACTGATCATCTCCTTTTGAGTATGTGTGCGCGCCACCAGGGATGTATTGGTGCACCTCTTTTTGAAATTCTTTATTTGTCATTCAAATCTTCTTTTAATGATTTTTTTAATCCTTCGTTTCTTGCGTGTTTATTATTAATCGATGCTAAATTCTCTTCTATTATTTTGTCAGCATAAAACTGCCAATCTTTGCTGATTCCGTATTGCATTATCAATTTTTCGATTAATATAAAATCTTCCAATTCGTCAACTGTCATTCTTATATTTTTATAGTTATTGTTTATGAAATCAACCCCCATTATTTCAAATAATTCTGGATGGTTTCTAATATAAAGGGTTACATGCTCTCTTTCAGAACCCAAGTGAGCATTTTCCCAAGCCAAGGTTAAAGCTTGTTTTTTAAATATTTCAATATCTTGGCCATCGGGATATGTTTCGCCAATGGTATTAGACAAATAATCTATTTTTGGGTTTTGAATTACAATATCAAATAATTGGTCTATTAATTGGCTATCAATAAGCGGGCAATCGGATGTTAGCCTAACGACATAATCACAATCTATGTTTTTTGAAGCTTGATAAAACCTATCTAAAACATCGTCTTCTGCCCCTCTGAATGTTTGAATATTTAATGATTCTCCAAGCGACTTAATTTTATCATCTTCTGTATTTGTGGTTGTTGCTAAAACCAAGGTGAAATCGTGCTTTACTTTTAAAATTCTATTCAAATGAATTTCAAGCAGGGTTTTACCATTGATGGTTTTTAGCACCTTTTCAGGCAATCGGGTGCTAGTCGTTCGCGCTTGTGTAATGATTAGAAATTTCAAAGCCAATTGGAAGGGTTTAATAGCTTTTTATCTGTAATTTCAATGGCTTCAATTTCGGAATATACTTCATTTAATATATTTGAATGATTCGTTAGTGCAATATTATGCGCTAACTGTTTTGCGTTTTCAACACCAATTACAATATTGTCAACCGCATTGTTTTTTGCGATATAATTGATAGCTACTTGAGCTTTTGTTAAATTATATTTGGAACAAATATCTTCTAATTTATTTAAAGCAGTTGCCATTGGTTTAAGTTTGTTCGGGAGCGTTTTAGTATCTAAAAAATAAAGCCCTTGCAAAAAAACAGAACGAATATGAATTTCTGTATTGTGTTTTTTCAAAATAGGCAAAAATGGCTCAAATTTCCTGTCAAAAATACTATAAGGCAACTGCACAATATCGGGTATTATGTTTAATGACAAAAGTATTTCTAATTGTTCTATTTCATATAATGAATAGCCAATTTTCTGTGTTTTATTGTCTTGTTTTAAGGCTATCAGCCCTTTCCAAATATCTAAATTATTAATGATATCGTTCGAATGATGCGCTAAATAAGCATAAATATTGGGTGCATTTAAGTTTTGCAAAGAATGACCTAAACTTAGATTCAACTCATCAACAGATTTCACATTTGAGAACTTCGTTATGATTTGAAAATCTCTTGCTAGTTGGCCAATTCTTTTTTCAGCGTTTCCATAAGCACTCGCAGTGTCAATTTTAGTAATATTACTATCTTTGGCCACTTTTAGAATTTCAATTAGGGACTCATCATCAGGAACACCTGTTTTATTTGAGATGCCATAATTTAATCCAAACTGGACAGAGCCTAGCGCTAATTTTGATTTCAAAATCGGTTTTTAAATTTTTTCCGCTTCAATTATAATAAATTCATATAATTCAGTATTATTATTATAACTCCTAACAACCGTCTCAAAATAATTTATTTTAAAACCATTTTTCTGTAATGATTCAGTCAAATGTTCAATGGTCTCAAATCTGCAATTGTAAAAATTTCCATAGCCGGGTGAATCTTTTCTATAAATGCCATTCAATGTTAAATCATCCACTTTTGTGGCAGGTTCAAAGTTTTTGAATGCCATAGAGTTTGCAGAAAGTGTATAAAGAAAAAGCTTTCCATTTGGTTTTAGTATAGTATTGGTTTTTGCCAAAAACTGATCAAATTCAAGCATATTAAGACAAAAAGCAGAATAGACATTCAATACAGAATCAAAATAGTTGTTTTCGTAGGTCAATTCGGTCATTGACTCACATTTCAATGTTGCACTAACACCCCATTTTTCAAGCATTTTCTCGCCCAACTTAAGTGATTCACTTGAAATATCCAATCCATAAGCGTCAAACCCTTCATTTGCGATCATCCATAAATTTGCACATGATCCACATCCCACTTCCAATATTTTTGTTTCCCCCCTTTCTTTTACGCCCAACTTAAAGTAAGTTCTGCCCATAAAACGCAAAAGCTCTTCGTTTGGATAAAGTCTTTGTGCAGCAAAGCCTGCAGTTTTATAAGAATTGTTGTACCAATCTTTGGTTGATTTATTCATGTATTAAATTGTTGTTTTTTATAAATTCCGATATTCTTTGATTGTAAACTTTTTCTAGATAGTGGGCTGAAAAATACTTTTCACCACAAAACAATGGCACATTTTTTCCTCCAAATCCACTTAAATAATGTGAAATAGCAGAGAGCTTTCTATCCTGATGCGCATATAACTGCTTGGTAACAAACTGAATGCCATAATCAATATACTTACACCCATTCTCTTTCAGCCATTTCATTACATCCCAATGCAAGGCCGTTTGCCAACCTCTATTATCAATCACAAAATCAGGATCGTCTGCAATTGAAGCAAGGTAAGCGGTGTCTTTGAAAAAGATGGCAATCATAAAAACCCTTTCAACTTCTCCTTCATTAAGAGAAAACAAAACGGCATTGTCTTTTAAAATCATTTCCTCCATTAAACTAAAAGTTATGTCTGGCCTTGTTTGTCTGCCAGAAGTCTTAATGTGCATTTTTTTATACCTGTCAAAGACTAATGAATCTATATTTTGATTGTTATATACTTCAAATTTGATATTGGAATTTGTTTTTAATAGCGATTCAAGTTCTCTTCGATGGCCTTTGCGGATACCTAAATATAACTCCTTAACAGATTGGTTTAAATTTAACAACGAGGTAACAAAATTACATTCCATCATATTAAAACTTGAAATTGGATTGTAAAACGGCTTATTTAAGTAAGAAGCGTAACTAATTCGAGAAGGAGAATCCTTTGCTAAATATCTTTTTGCAAAATATTTTACCGACAAATCATTTATATAATTTGAAATAAAAGTGGCAATTTTCTCTCTTTTTTTCAAGGACAAATCATTTCTAAAGGCTGGCAATGGTAAAAAACTGCCACCAAAAGAAAACTCAAAGTCATTTTCATTCAACAATGATTTTTCAACAAACAAAGGTACTATTGCTTGAATTTCATTGGCTTTTATAACAAAAAATGAAATATTTTCACTTTTAATTAAAGGGTTATAATTTACAGTATAATCCATCCAAATACCTGAGTGCCAAAACCAAGCATCATCGCTATCATCGACAAACTTATTCCATAATGGGTAAGAGTTCCTTTCAAGAACTAATACTTCATATTCGACTAAATCATCCATAATAATTGATTATTTTATTAATGACGTGTTCTAACTCTTCATTAGTCAGACTAGGAAACATTGGCAAACTTAAACATTTTTTATAATACTTTTCAGCTTTGGGCATATCCCCTTCTTTCCAACCCAATTCTCTATAATAGGGCATTAAATGACAAGGAATGTAATGTATTTGCGCATAAATTTGATGCGTTTTCAAATAATTGTAAAGCCCTAATCTGTCTTCTGTCTCAATAACATATAAATGATAGGCGTGCCCGTTGAGAGTTGGCAATTGGTTGCTGTCCGCTTCATAATTTCTATCTTTTATTTGAGGGATGTTTTTAAAAGCTTCGAAATAAATAGCCGCAATTTCTCTTCTTCTTTTCATTCCCTCGTCTGCCCTTTTTAATTGACTTAATCCTAAGGCCGCTTGAAAATCAGTTAAACGGTAATTGTAACCTAGTATTTGCATTTCCATATACCAATTTGGATAATGGTTAAGTGTTGTTGTCAGTTGGTCCCGATAGCTATCAGGAGGCAATTGGCTATTGTCAACTGGTTGTTGGGGATTGCCGATGGCAAAATCCACAGAGTTTTGAAATAAATTGGTATCGCGGGTAATGCCATGCGTTCTTAGCATCAATAATTTTTGGTACAATTCTTCATTATTGGTTGTAACCATGCCGCCTTCACCACAAGCAATGTGTTTTACTGGATGGAAAGAAAAAATTGCTAAATCGGCAAATTCGCCATTGCCACAGTTTTGCTTTTTTCCTTTTGAATCTATGAAAGAACCACCTGGCGAATGACAAGCATCCTCTATTATCCAACATCCAAACTCATTAGCTAGTTTCCTAAAGGCCTCTAAATCAACTGCTCTTCCTGAAAAATCAACAGGAATAATGCCTTTATAAGTTCCTATAGGAGAAGATTCCAAAAGCTGCCTCACTTTATTAATATCCAACAATAAGGTTTCTTCGTCTATGTCTGAAAATACAACCTCCCCACCACAATATTGGACACAATTTGCTGATGCAGCAAAGGTTATAGGTGTTGTTATTACCTTGTCTCCTTTTTGAACACCGAGCGCGAGTGCACACAAATGTAATGCAGCCGTTCCGTTTGCAACCGCCACAGCATATTTGCTGCCTACATATTGAGCAAAGGCCTCTTCAAATTCTTTAATTTTGGGACCCTGGGTTAGATAATCTGACTTTAAGGTTTCGATGACTGCCTGAATATCAGCATCTGTTATATGTTGTTTACCGTATGGAATCATTTTCTATTTTTTTAACCACAAATTTACACAAATTTTAATACACAAATTATTTTAAAACTTTAAAGTATAATCCTTTTATAT
>JBDNIM010000357.1:0-9348 GCA_041688295.1 Bacteroidia bacterium | reverse complement strand
GTGAACCAGAGTTAGTGGTTTCTAACCCGCCATACATTATTGCAACAGAAAAAGAGGCAATTCAACAAAATGTTTTAGATTATGAACCACATTTGGCGTTATTTGTAAACCATGCAGACGCTTTGTTGTTTTATAAAAAAATAGTGGAACAAGCAGCCTTTAAAAACAGTCAATTTTATTTTGAATTAAATCCATTGACAGTTCAGTTATTAAAAGACTATTGTAATGAAAAACACTTAAAAATAGAAACCAAGTTTGATGTTTATGGAAAAGAGAGAATGGCTTGCATTGAACGATAATAAAAAGCAAGAAATAAACGCAATATCTTTCCACACCTCTTGTTTTTAGGATTTAAAACATTATTTTTGCCTTGATTAAATAATTATTTAAAAATTGGAAAATTTCGTTGTTTCTGCTCGTAAATATAGACCCTCCGTTTTTGACGAAGTGGTGGGGCAAAATCATATTACCGATACCCTTCTTAATGAAATTAACAGCAACCAATTGGCACAATCTTTTTTATTTACTGGTCCTAGAGGTGTAGGAAAAACAACTTGTGCGAGAATTTTAGCCAAATTAATAAATCAGACGGAAGCCGATGCACCTGATAATGATTACAGTTTTAATATTTTTGAATTAGATGCAGCAAGCAATAATTCTGTTGATGACATTCGTATTTTAAACGAACAAGTGCGCATACCGCCACAAACGGGAAAATATAAAGTGTATATTATTGATGAGGTACACATGTTGAGTAATCAAGCTTTCAACGCATTTTTGAAAACATTGGAAGAGCCTCCAAAATACGCAATTTTCATATTAGCGACAACAGAAAAACATAAAATTTTACCGACCATATTATCGAGATGTCAGGTTTTTAATTTTAAACGCATTCAAATTTTGGATATGGTGCAACACCTAAAAGGTATTGCCGAAAAAGAGAATATCACAGTAAGCGAAGATGCTTTGCATTTAATTGCAGAAAAAGCAGATGGAGGACTGCGTGATTGTCTTTCAATTTTTGACCAAATGGCTAGTTTTTGTTCAGGAAACATTACTTATGAAAAAGCAGTCGAAAATCTAAATGTTTTAGACAGAGATTTCTATTTTAAAGTTACCGATGCAATAGTAAATCAAGAAGTTGGCATCGCTTTAAATTTGTTTGACGATGTTTTAAACATGGGTTTTGATGGTCAATTATTCCTGAATGGATTAAGCGAACACATGCGAAATCTATTGGTTTGCAGAAATGCAGAAACCATTAAACTATTGAATGTTAGCGAAACACATAAAGAAAAATACAAAATTCAATCTGAAATTTGTAATTTATCATTTCTTTTAAATGCGCTAAATATTAACAATTCTTTTGATATTGAATTTAAACAAAGTAAAAATCAACGCCTTCATGTTGAGTTGGCATTAATTAAACTTTGTCACATAAAAAGTATTTTAAATACTTCATTGACTTTAGATGAATTAAAAAAAAAAGTGATGAATATATAGCATCTGCTGGCGAAAGAAGAAATCAACTCCAAAAAGACAAATTGCTGCCAAAGCATAAAGTTGTTGAACCTGAATATGCTGACCCTAATTTTTCTTTACCAAAAATCCCCAAATATGAACCTATTGCTAAACCAATTGAGGAACTAAACATAGTATCCGAAGTTAAAGAAAAACCACTGAGTTCTATCATTGAGGTTGAAATAAAAGAAATTGAGAAAAATTTAGATGAAAAAATTATAGAAATTCCGATATTGAACAACAAGTCAAATACTGAAAAAAATATAGAAAAAACAGCATTTTACAATAAGCCAAAAGTTGAAGAAAAAACTGAAATACAAGTATCTGATAATGTATCAATAGAAGAAAAAAATACAAAAACACAAGTATCAAACAGTACATCAATTGAAGAGAAAAATTTAGAAATACTAATATTGGACAGTGAGTCGATAGATGAAGAAAGTACTGAAACACCGATACTGGATAATGAAACAATAAAAGAAGGTATTAGCAAATTTTCCGAATCACTTCCTATTTCTATTCGTTCACTTTTTAAAATATTACCAATAAACACGCACGATGGGCAAATTTTAATTAAAGCAAACAAGCAACAATTTCCACAAATAAACGATACTAAACATAAGTTACAGTTTTTTTTAAGAGATTATTTTAAAATGGAAACACTTCAGCTTTTAATTGAGGAAACAGATGATGTTCTTTTAACTGACACAAAATATACTGCAACAGAGCAATTTGATGATTTAATTGAAATAGACACCAATTTCAAGTATCTGGTTAGAAAATTAAAGCTAAATATTAAATTGAATTAGGTTTTATATTTTCGTATTTTAATTTAAGAATCGTTAAGATAGACAAAAAGCCCCAAAATGGTGCTGCAATTTTGTCAAAATCAGTAAAATTATTTAAAAAAGCATGGATATAGTATGTAAACAATCCAAGTAGAACAGCGGTTGCAAGACTTTTTACCCAATTTTCATTATTTTGATTATAAATAAGTGAAAGTGCAACATAAATTGATGATAGAAACAATCCAACCCAAGAAATAAAACCGATTAAACCCATTTCAGACAAAGCGTTAAAATATTCAGAATGTGTATTGCCCAAGTCTCCGGTATTTGTGCTAATTAAAGTCAAACTTTCTGGCCGTTGAAAGGGTGCATATTGAAAAGTATAAGTTCCTGGTCCGAAACCAAAAATTGGGCGTTCTTTAAACATTAAAATTGCGCATTCCCACCTGTTCACACGCTCTAAATTAGAAGGATCGGTAGTTATGTTAGAAACAGATTGGGCATGTGATTCTAAATCATCTGCACTGCCTTGCTTGTTTTTTTCTAAACTATAGAGAATATCATCTTGTTTTAAAAAACCAATAGAAACAATGAAAAGCAAAGCAAAAATAATTGTTTTAAAAGAAATTTTGAATTTGATAAAAATATAAAAAACAGAAGCAGCAATTAAACTTAACCATGAAGCACGCGTAAAAGAAAAAATAATTCCTACGCATAAAACTATGAATATTCCTAGGAATAAACTTCTATAAAAACCATTAAAATTAAAATACTGTCCTCTAGTTGCAAAAAGCAATGCAATTGGAATGAAAAATGAAATGTATGCAGAATACATGGTATGTTCTTCAAAAAATGGTTTCATTATATCGTAACCCCACCCTCTTTCAAAATCCTCTTTTGCATGTTTAAACAATGTAATCAGCACAACTATAACAGTTCCATAAAGCAAATAAGTCAAAAACTTTCTAATAATTGTAGGGTTTTCAAAAGCTTTTAGTAGAAAAAAGAAAAACACCATAACGAACCAAAAGCGAGCCAAAGTATATTTTAACGAAACAAGCGGCATTGAACTTGCAAAGGCAGACAAAACCATCCAAACTAAATTGAGAGTTAAAAAAGCAACAATAGGAATTTTAAATAATTTCATATTTATTTTCCCATTCATAATTAAATGAAGAAAGAAAAATGAAAACAGCAACCATATCATCGGTTCTGTTGGCAACGACAAACCCAAACCACCGCCAATATCTTTAAAAAATAGAGAAAATGGAATTAAGAAACACAGCAACAACATATAAAAAACCGTGCGATAAATACATAAATAAATGGCAGCAAAAACCAATGGCAAAGCAGCCAAAGCATCTAAATTAAAATAAAAAGCAGCAGAAACCACAACAATAAACACAAGGCATATTGCATAAATTACTTTAAGTTCTTTTAAAGTTGTATTTAGCTGCAAAATATTCATTGTTAATGAATTAGGCTAACTTTTCGGATTTTATTTTTTCGTAGATTGCAAAAACGATTAATGCAAAAAACAACGAAGCTATTAATGAAATAAGTACAATTAATTTTCTAACAGGATAAGCTCTTTTTTCGGCTACATCAGCCTCACTAACTGTAAATTTATTATTCAAAGTTTCTTTAACATCCACCTCAGATCTCTCAAATTTTGCTCTTAATGCAGACAATCTATCAACTTCTAAAAGCAATGTTTCGGTAACATCCGTAAACTGACCACCATGTTGAGATAGGTTTTTTTGTTGCTCAACAAGGTCAATTACTTTGGCCATGTTCCCTCCTGCTCTAGCTTTATAAATTTCTTCTGCCAAGGCGCGCGTTTGTTCAATATAATTGGTTACGCCTTCCATGCCCAATTTTTGAATTTGCTCTTTCAAATTGTTAATTTCCTTCTCTTTGGCCTGCATCTGTCTTCTAATAATTTCGAGTGCAGGAACGGCCACTTCAAGCTGAATTTCATTTTTTATGGAATCATATAAATCAAGAATCCCATTGGCCATTTTAGCTGCCATAAGTGGGTCTTCGTCCAAAACATCTACTTTTATAGACAAATATCTGGTTCGGGCAAACTTAAAATTACTAGAAATTTTGTTTGATAAATTCATTTTTTTAAAGCTGCTGGTAGCGTCAATATTATAATGTTTCATTAAATCATAATTCCTAACAAGCCTTCCTGTTAGTTTTGACGATTGCAAAATTTGAAGGGCTTTTTCTGCCTCCTCTTCTGCGCCAAATTCAAGTGCATCTTTTTGTCTTTGGTTTAAATCCGTTAACAAGGCATTACTAATTGAGTTATTGGTTGTTGGATAAAAAACAACCGTAGATTGATACAAAGGTGTAATCAAAAATGAAGCAATAGCAGAAATGACGATACTTGCAATTGCAACATAAAGCAACTGTTTTTTCCATCTTAATATTAAAGAAATAATATCTTTGAATGTTAAAATTCCGCTATCAGGTTTTTCAAATGTATTCTGCATGTTTATAAAGCGCAAAAGTAACCAATTTTTTATAAAAATTTCTGAACTAAATTACAAGTATTTTATTGTTCTTTCTGACCAAAATATGACAAAACATTTTTGCAATCAATTATTTTTAATAAAAAAACCAATCCAATTGCCCCCGCAAAAAAGCTAAGTAAATTTAAAATTAAAGACTGTGGCGATTTAACTAGCACATAAATACCAATTAAGGAAATAGCAAAAATAGTATATCTCAAAAATACCGAAAACTGAAACTTAAAATCAAATAACTTAAAGCATCGTAAAAAACACAAAAGTGCAAATGCAGATTGCGTAACCAATGCTGCAATGGCTGCGCCATAAGCTTGGTGCGATTTTATTAAAAATAAATTGAGAACTACATTTAAAACCAAAGCTGTAAGCGCAAATTTATTTAAGGATTTAATGTCTTTTTTGGCGGTTAACAAGGTACTGAAAATAAAAATTAAACCCATTGGAATAAAGCATATCATAATAATTTCAAATACACTGCTGACATATTCAATTTGCTCGATACTTTTATAATTGGTGAGCGCTCTCATAATTTTTTCACTAAAGAAAAAAGAACCCATGGCAACAGAAATAGTAACTGGCATTAAAATACTGCTAGAGAGAATTGTTAACGGTTTCACATCTTCATTTACACTTATTTGCTTTGCAAACATTGGCAACAAAAGTCCTGCAAAAAGCATGGCAAACATAGACGAAGCATCCAAAAGTCGATAGCCTTGCGCATAAACAGCTGTTTGATAAAAAGGGTTTTCTAACAATAAAGCTAATAAAAACACATCTATTCTTGTATATAAACCCATAAGCGCAAACAAAATAGCAAAGGGCAAACTTTTTTTCAGCAAGGGAATTATACCATTATTTTCAACTAGTTCGGTTGTTATTAATTTAAAATGTTTGAGGTTTAAATAAACAACAATTACCAAGCTAATAGAAATGCCAATGAGCTGAGCCGATGCAAAATAAAAAATAGATATTTTATTAGAATAATAAAAAAACAAACAGATTAAAATACCGAAAAATTTATCGCTCACAGACATCAAGCTATCAATTTTATACAAATGCAAGCCGTTCAAATTGCTTCGGAAATAAAGCACAAATGATGTTAAAACTTGACTAATTGCAAGAATAATTAAAACCGTAAAATCTAATTTTTTGAAATAGCCTAATAATAATACAATTGCAAAATAAACAATTGATAACAATATTTTTATGCCAACCAATTGTTTAAAATAGGTTTTAAAAAACGATAGATTTGCTGCAACATGTGTGTTATTAAAACTTTGAATACCAATATCTAATACAATATTTAACAACAAAGTTAAATTAAGAATTATATAATATTCGCCATATTGAATACCAAGCAAATTTTGTGCTGTGCGGTCGATAACCAAAAGCCATAGTGGCTTTATGATTAAATTTAAACCTTGCGAAAGCGCTAAATTTTTTATAAATAATCCCTTCATTTAATATGCATGCAAAGCAACGGATTTATTTTTGATTAATTAAATTTAATTTTAATGACAACTAAATTGTTTTTTTTAAACAGGCAACAAACAAGCAATCACTCTCTTCAAAACTCTTGATTCCATATTGAGAAAAAATCAATTCCATTTTAAGATTTTCTTGCAAATATTCAACAATTGCTTCGTTTTCTTGTTTAAAAACAGAACAGGTCATATAATATAATCTGCCGCCTAATTTTAAATTATACAAGCAATTTTTCGTAATTGTTTTTTGCAAATGCGTAAATCCTTCCAAGCCTTTAAATTGGGTAATATTTTCAGGTGTTCGACCCCAGGTACCACTTCCTGAACAAGGCACATCTGCAACGATGACATCAAACTTTTGAGAATGTCTGTTTCTTTCCATTAAATCAATTAGCTCAATGTGTGGCTGTTTGAAATTATAAAGCGAAAATCTATTTTTTAAATTTGTTAAGCTATTTAATCTTAAATCGGAACTCCATAAATTAATGTTATCCAAATATTTATTCGTTAAAAATAAAGATTTGCCGCCTCCACCACAACAACAATGCCAAACAAAATCATCGGTCTGACATTCTACCATCGCTGTAATTTCTTGCGAACCAAAATCCATAATCCAAGCCCAACCGCTATCAATCAATAGCTTACAATCAGTATCTGACGATAGTTTTAGTCCACTTTCAGAAACCCATTCAAACGGAATATTTAACTGTTTTAAATAGTTTTCTAAATTTTCTTTATGCTTTAAAACCACTTTTAGGTAAACTGGTTTTTTATTTAAAAATCCTGTTATCCAATCTTTTTTGTTTAGTTCTTTACTTAATTCAATTGTGTTTTTAAAAATTTGGTTAAGGTCTAATAACTTACTTTTTTCATTGAAATTATCTGGGTGGATAATCTCTTTTAAACTTTCAATCGTTTTCCCTTTTGCAAAATCGCCTAAACGAAAGTAGTTGTAAATCACAGATTTATATATTTTCCTATCTTTTGAACCCCAGTTTTTGTTTTTTTTAGATAAATCTGCAAAAAAAACACTAAACGGTTGTTGGGTTTCAAAATAACTATCTAAAATTTGCTGAGCTACAATTAAATGAAAAGGTTTCAATATCGCCAATACGCTTTATAAAAATTATAGTTTTTAAAATAAAATAAATTTACACCAGCATTTTCAATTAAATTGCCCCGAGAGACAAAATTAAATGTTGTGTGTAAATAATTAAACTCTTTGTTTTGAATCGCATTAAAAAAACTGTTTTTAAAACCAGCAATTGCAGTTCCAAAAAACAAAAACTGATCGTAACCAATCAGGGTGTAACGCTGAGGGTCGCCACCATAGTGTTCCCTGTAATTTTTTCTAAAAACCTTAAAAGTGGTGTCATTATAAGGCACACAATATTGGTCGTAGAAATATACATTTTCAAAAACGGTGTAATTAATTCTGTCTATATCTAACCAATCTGCAGGTCCAGCAACTTTCCATTTGTTATGCCCGTTAGCAGCTAAAGCTTTATTACACGCGTTTGAATTTTTGCCGGTATAAAATACAAATAATGAATCTTTTTGATTCCATAATTCAGAAATTGGTGTTTTTCCATCGGTCAAAATACATTCTTTTTTCGCCAAAGATTCATATCCTTTTTTAAAGTTTCTGCCAAAAGAGCCTTTGCCCACTGTGCCATAACTTTCATCAACAACTATTACCTGAAATTTCTTAAACGCATTGACTACATGTTGACCAATGTAATTAAACTGAATACTATCATTTGCTATGAAATTCATTAATGGAAAATCTGCTCCAAGCATATTGGAAACATAACGCAATGGCGATATTAAGGGAATATTATAAATGGAACAAAACTTTTGAACTTCGATAAATTCATTGTCATAAACTGGGCCAAAAATTGCATCAACTTTTTGATATTCTGGATTTGAAAGGATATTAATAACCTCCAGACTATCGCTTTTTGTGTCCACAATTTCAATGGACATTTTTACCCCCAATTTCCTTAACTCAGCTATTGCAATTTCTACCCCTTCATAGTATTCTAGCATTTTTTCACGAATACGGTATTTGTCTTGCATGCCAAAGCAAAAAGGAAGCATCACAAGGACTTTAACTTCTTTTTCGTCTTCAGTAGCTGCTTTTTTCAGCGTTTCGTTTTGGGCTTTTAAAACAGAAACACTAAAAAACAATAATACTATAATGTATTTAACTATTCCCATTCTATTGTTGCAGGAGGCTTAGAACTAATGTCATAAACAACCCTATTAATTCCTTTAACTCTATTGATTATCTTATTACTTATTTCTGCTAAAATCTCGTAGGGAATATGCACCCAATCTGCTGTCATTCCATCTAAAGAACTAACCGCTCTCAAACAAATGACATTTTCATAAGTGCGCTCATCGCCCATAACACCAACGCTTCTCACAGGAAGAAATATTGCACCTGCTTGCCAAATTTTATCATACCAGCCTTTTTCCTTCAAAATTTCTATGAAGATGGAATCCGCTTGTTGTAAAATTGAAACTTTTTCTGGCGTAATATCATCAATAATTCTAATTGCTAAACCAGGACCTGGAAAAGGATGGCGTGCCAAAATATTTGCAGGAACACCAATGGATTTTCCAACCTTTCTAACTTCATCTTTAAACAAAGAACGCAAAGGTTCTACAATTTTTAGTTTCATGTTTTCTGGTAAACCACCCACATTATGGTGCGATTTTATTGTAGCCGATGGCCCTTTAACAGAAACTGATTCTATTACATCTGGATAAATTGTTCCTTGACCTAACCATTTTGCGCCTTCCACTTTGTTTGATTCTATATCAAATATATCTACAAAAACTTTGCCAATTGCTTTGCGTTTTTGTTCTGGCTCCGAAATTCCATTTAATGCAGCATAAAACTCCGCACTTGCATTGACCCCAACAACATTCAAATCCATTTGCTTATACGATTCTAAAACTTGCTCAAACTCATTGAGACGCAACAAACCATTGTCTATGAAAATACAATAC
>JBDNIM010000356.1:0-1279 GCA_041688295.1 Bacteroidia bacterium | reverse complement strand
TATTTACCCTCGTTTTGGCTTTTTTGCTTAGCAAAATAAAGCATTCTGTAAAATTTGCACCCATTATATTAATGGTGGTTTTGATATATGCAATTGCGAAAGAATACCATTTGCCGGCATTGGTTTTCATTCTTTTATTTGGAATATTTTTGGGGAATTTAGATGAATTAAAAAACAACAAATACATTCAAAAACTAAAGCCAGAAATTTTGAACAAAGAAGTTCATAAATTTAAAGAGTTGGTAACAGAGGCGGCTTTCTTGGTAAGGTCTTTGTTTTTCTTGCTTTTTGGTTTTTTAATTCAAACGAAAGAAATCCTTAATCCTTCTTCGGCTATTTGGGCTGTGATTATTGTTGCTGGCATTTTTATTCTTAGATACATTTTCTTGAAAATATTTAAAATTCCTACAAATCCTCTGCTATTAATCGCGCCAAGAGGATTAATTACCATATTATTGTTTCTATCTATTCCCGCAGGGCAAACCATGGAATTGGTTAATAAATCATTAATTCTTCAAGTAATCATTTTAACTGCATTAGTGATGATGGTGGGATTAATTTTTAACAAAAAAGAAAAAACTAAAGTAGCGAAATACGAAATAATTATTGAAGAACTTGTTGCAAATGAAATTGAGCCAAAAAAAGGGCTTTAATTTTATGTCTTTTTTGCCAAAAACACTTTTTTAAAGTCTATTTATCTTGTAAGTTTGCAGTGTAAATAAACCTAATAAAAATTATTATGAGCCAAACAAATTATAGAATAGAAAAAGACACGATGGGCGAGGTGAAAGTGCCAGCAAATGTATATTGGGGCGCACAAACACAGCGTTCTTTACAAAATTTTAAAATTGGCAACCAAACTATGCCGATTGAAATCATTAGAGCATTTGCTGTTTTGAAAAAAGCTGCGGCTATTACAAACAATAAACTTGGGGTTTTAACACTTACAAAATGTGATTTGATTTGCACTGTTTGTGATGAAATAATTGAAGGAAAATTAGACGATCAATTTCCTTTGGTAATATGGCAAACGGGCAGCGGCACACAAAGCAACATGAATGTTAACGAAGTGATAGCCAACAGAGCGCATGTTTTAAACGGAGGCAATTTGCTAGATGAAGTGAAAGTTTTGCACCCAAATGATGATGTAAACAAATCGCAAAGTAGCAACGATACTTTTCCCACGGCCATGAGCATTGCGGCTTACAAACAAGTTGTGGATTACACTATTCCGGGTATTCAATCTTTAAAAACAACTTTAAAACATAAATCAAGAGAT
>JBDNIM010000355.1:0-5153 GCA_041688295.1 Bacteroidia bacterium | reverse complement strand
TAATAAAAGCTCGTTTTCTTTTTTGCTTAATGGAGCACCCCTATCGCCTTCAATACAACATGCGCCTTTACATTTTGAAAGATTACAAATAAAATTATTTTCAAATATTTCTGTTGAAACAAGGGTGTTTTGGTGCTCAATAATCATCTTTTATTCAAATACTTTTCAAATCCCGATTGCTCAAGTTCCAGCGCTTTTTCAAGCACACTTTCCTCCAATGTTTTGTTGAATTTTTGAAGTTTATTTGCAACATCAGGGTTTGACAAGGCAATAATTTTTGCGGCAAACAATCCTGCATTTTTTGCACCATCAATGGCCATTGTTGCAACCGGGATACCCGGAGGCATTTGAACAATGCTGTGCAATGAATCTAAGCCAGACAAAGTTGAAGTTTTAATTGGAACACCAATAACTGGCAATTCGGTTAGGCTTGCGGTCATTCCTGGCAAATGGGCAGCCCCACCGGCACCCGCAATTATGACTTTAAATCCTTTTTCTTTTGCCGATTTTGCTTCCTCAAACATTCGTGTTGGCGTGCGATGCGCGCTCACAATACTCAATTTATAACTTACCCCTAATTCATTCAAAATGATTGCCGCCTCTTTCATCGTTGGCAAATCACTGTCAGAACCCATTATAATGTAAACCTCTGCCATATTATTTTTTATTTGCTTGCAAATTTAATATTTTAATAATAAATAAACTATTATTTTAAAATCATCCCAATGTGTCTTTTTACCAAAGACGCTCTTTCTTTTACGGTTTCAATATTCTCGCCCATAATCGTAATATGTCCCATTTTTCTGTTTGGTTTGGTTACTGCTTTATTATAAAGATGAATATAAACACCTTCTATTTTTAATATTGTATCCAATCCTGTTATTTCATAATTGCCCTCGATGCCTTCAAATCCAATCAAATTTATCATAGCTGCTGGCTGAATTAGCTTTGTGGAACCCAACGGCATCCCCAATAAAATCCTGTTCAATTGTTCATACTGACTCGTGTAGCAACATTCAATCGTATGGTGCCCGCTATTGTGTGGTCTAGGGGCAATTTCATTAACAAAAACATTCTGGTTTTCATCCACAAAAAGTTCTACGGCAAACAAACCCACACCACCCAATTTTTGAATACAATCTAAAGCCACCGATTCACATTTCTGGGCAATGGTTTCGCTAATTTGCGCAGGAGAAAACAAAAATTCAACCAGATTGCTTTGGGTATTAAACTCCATTTCTACAGTTGGAAAAACGGATGTTGACCCGTCTGTATGTCTAGCAACAATAATTGAAATTTCAGTCGCATTTTCAATAAACGCTTCCAAAACACATGGCGCATCAAAGGCTTGGTTTAAAACACCTTCTTGAATCTCTTTTTTTGAGCTCAAAAAAACGCCTTTCCCATCATAACCGCCTTTTCTTAATTTAACCGCTATTTTTTCACCATTCAGCAGATTCATTTTTGACACAAATTCGTTTTTATTTTCCGCCAAAACAAAAGCAGAACTTGGAATATTATTGTCTATAAAAAACTGTTTCTGCAATCCTTTGTCCTGAATAATTTGCAAAATTTTAGGCGAAGGAATAATCTTTTTACCTGCCTTCTCTAGCTCTAAAAGCACTTCAACATTAATGTGTTCAATTTCAAATGTAAGCACATCGCTAATATTTGCCAATTCCTTAATTTTTTCAGAATCCATAAGGCTGCCTATAATTTGATGATTAGCAATAGAACCGGCAGGTGCATTTTCGGTTTCTAATATATTGTAATGGATATTATAAGGTTGTCCGGCTTCTATCAGCATTTTGCCAAGTTGACCGCCACCAATAATTCCAATTTTAATTTGAGAAGGGAGCATATTTATTTAATGGTGCAAAAATAATAATTTATCGCTTACTTGTAGTTCATAAATGTAATTCATACCATTATTATTTTTAAATGAGTCGGTTTTTATATACGGAAAATAATCAGATAGCAAAAATAGATTTCTTTTTTTCAATACACCGACTCTGCTAAAGCTGCTCTCTTCAGCCAATTGGTCTGTATAAACAGTGCCATTGTTTTTTAGATGATGATAGATTTGGAAAAGATATTTTTCTTCAGCTTTTACATAGTTTCGTTTTTCATTGAACCCAATTGCGTAGCAAACCTGATTTTCTATCAATGGTTTATTTGACCAAACAAACAAAGCCTCTTTATTCTGAATTGTCAGGTTTGCTTGTTTTTGCGTTTGATTAAAATCTAACAAATTTTTAGGCAAAATACCAAAGCAAAAATTCCATAGAAAAACGAGAAAAGCAAAAGTCGTCAACCACGAGGACTCGTTGATTTTAAATCTACTGACAATTGTTAAAAGCAGCAAAACAGGCAACATTACCATAAATTCTGCATTGCCATCGGATAAAATGGCAAACAAGAGTTGCATAACAAAAGCCAAAGAGAATATTAAAGTCCAAATGCTTGATTTACCTTTACTTGTATAAAAATCGTGTTTCTTTTGCTTAAAATCTTTTAGAAACAGATAGGCAACCAAGAATACAAAAACAATAAAGACAAAGCTATATTTTGAAATTAAATCTATCATATAGCCATGAACCTGAAAAAACGAGCGCACAAAACTAACGCACCCTAGTCCAATTGAATAAAGGTTTAAATTTATGGCGGCATTGCCCTTTTGATATTCACCTAAAAGAAAAGACAGAAAGCTTTTACTCGATGAAAAATAAAATACCGCCACATAAATAATAGGTATAAAAAACAAAATCAAAGTAAAATAGGCAATTTGCTGTTTGTTAGCTTTTTTCAGAACAAACACAAACAAGGCCAATGCCCAAAACAAATGAATTTGGTGAGAAAGTACAGGCAAAACTATAAATACACTTGACAACAAATAATCTCTTATTCTTAGTTGAGTTTTACTTAAATAAAATGTGGCTAAAAGAGAGAATAAAATTGGCAAAATGTAGGCTTCGGCTTCGGTTGCATATCGCCAAAACCCAAAACTTGCACCTGTAATAAAGGAAAGAAAGACGGCAGGCGTTTCTTTTATTTCAAAATTCTTTAAAATCTGAACTAACACAATTAAGGAAAAAAATGCAGCAAATCCATTCAGAAATTGCAGGGCCTGCATAGCATCGATATTTAACAACAAATGAAATGGCTCATAAAACACAAGGCCCCAGAAATTATAGAGTAGATGATGTATTTGAAAAATATCATACTTGAATTTTACACATGCTGCATAATACCAAGCATCAATCGAAGGATTTTTGTTTGGAACAACAATATACAAAACCAACAATAATAATATTGGCCAATATTTCAGAAACCGATTCACGAATTAAAGTTCTACGGTTTTAAGGATTTTGTTTTTTATTGTTGCTATTTCCTTTATCAAAGACTGGTCATTTTCCACACCATTGCCAATTACCAAAACATCTGCCCCGTTTTTATAAAGTTCGAGCGCTTTTTCTGCATTTCTGATGCCGCCACCTATGATAATAGGCAAATTAATATTTTTAGAAACCTTACTAACCATTGTGTTGCTAATTGCGTTTTGTGCACCGCTTCCAGCATCCATATATATACAATGCATTCCCAACATTTTTCCGGCCAAGGCTGTAGCTACCGCAATGTCTGGCTTGTCGGCAGGAATTGGTTTTGTATTGCTTATATAACTCACACTGGTTTCTTTTCCGCCATTTATTAATAGATAGGCAGTTGCCACAATATCCAAATCGCTTTTTGCTAAAGTTGGAGCTGCTGTAACATGTTTGCCAATTAAGTACTCGGGATTGCGACCGCTAATTAAAGAAAGCAATAAAATTCCATCGGCTTGTTGGTCTATCATCAGTTCATTGCCTGGGAAAATATAAACCAAGCCAGAAAAATTATCTTTAATAATCTTAATGGTGTTTGAAAGTTCTCCGTGGGTAATAATACTGCCTCCCACAAAAATAAAATCGACTTGATTTGTTTGACAAATCTGAGCAATATTCTGGACAGCCAAATCATCGTGATCAGGGTCAATTAGCACGGCTAGGGCTTTTTTAGATGCTTTTTTAAGAGCAGTAATATGTTGAATCAAAATAGACATAAATGATAAAGATGCTTATATTTGCAGGTGTAAAGGTAATGCAAAAAAATATTAATTGTCCTAAAAAGTAGAAAAAATTTCTTATCAACATACAATTTTAAACAGCATCAAGGGTTTTGCGGTTTGTGTGGAAAAGTCGATTTTTTGGTATGGTATAAATAGGATTAAATTTGATGGACTTCTTTGTTAAAAAGCATTGAAGTCAATTTTATTTATAAATCAACACATTAACACAAAACCCGGTAATCAGAGCATGCAACAAAACTTAGAACAGATGAAAAAAGGCCTTAAATTTGAAAGGCAAAACACCAAAGAGGGAATTTCTCCCTTCGATTTATTCCCCTACGAATATCGCACATCGGCCATTAAAAACCCAAATGGAGATGTTGTTTTTGAAATGAAAAATGTAGAAGTACCTGCTTCATGGAGTCAGGTGGCTACAGACATTTTAGCTCAAAAATATTTTAGAAAAGCAGGTGTTCCGCAACCCGATGGCTCGTTGGGGAGCGAAACTAGTGTCAAACAAGTGGCGCATCGTTTGGCCGACTGTTGGAGACAATGGGGCGAAAAGCACAATTATTTTGCTTCTTCTGATGATGCTCAAATTTTTTATGAAGAATTAGTATTCTCTATTATAGGACAACAATCTGCGCCAAACTCTCCACAATGGTTTAATACAGGATTACATTCTTCTTATGGCATTACGGGAAAACCTCAAGGACATTATTATGTTGACCCAGATACTGAAAAGCTGATGCGTTCTACATCGGCTTATGAAAGACCACAGCCACACGCTTGTTTTATTTTGTCTGTCAGTGACGACTTGGTAAACGAAGGTGGAATTATGGATTTATGGGTTAGAGAAGCGCGTATTTTTAAGTATGGTTCTGGTGTTGGAACCAATTTTTCTAGCGTGAGAGGCAGTGGCGAAAAATTATCTGGTGGCGGCACTTCTTCTGGTTTAATGTCTTTCTTAAAAATTGGTGACAGAGCGGCCGGTGCTATCAAATCTGGAGGAACAACAAGAAGGGCAGCCAAAATGGTTTGTTTGGAT
>JBDNIM010000354.1:0-2529 GCA_041688295.1 Bacteroidia bacterium | reverse complement strand
TTTCACGATAAATGTTTTGGCATCTTTCAGCCAGTTCAATAATTGGATTGTTCATTTGTGTTTGTTTTTTTGTTAATAAATTTTGTTCTATTTTTTCAAATATTCCTATTTTCGCAAAGAATATTTCCTTTTCTTTTATCCGTTTTTTAGAAACATTTGATAAAAGCAATTCTGTCATTTCCTTATTGTCTTTAATAAGGAATGAAAATTTTTCGTCTTCGGGTTTCTGATAAAATACCAGCGTAATCCCATTTTGAGTAAACTCTTTCATTTTTTATTTTTGTTTTTGTTTATTTTTAATTTTTTGAATAATCATGTGCAAGGCTTGAAACCAGCCAAATATAATAAAGCCAGATAGAAAACCAAGCAAGTGTGCATGATGGGATATTTTTATATTTGCAAGTCTGTTTATTTGATAACTAAAATAGGCAAATATAATTAGAACAATGCCATGCACTATATAAGGTTCTTTTTTTTTGGGGTTGCTTATAATTTCAATCATCACAACAAAAGAATAAACTCCCATGATACCGGCACTGCTGCCAACAATTCTTTCTTCTGGAAAAATAAAAATCATTAATAACCCTGAAAAATAGACAGTGAAAAGGAAAACTATGTAAAAAATAAACTCGTTGCTTTCATATAGTTTGTAGATAATATACAGCCCTGCAATATTGGATATTAAATGAAAAAAAGAAACGGATCCTGTCCAATAATATAATGATGAATATAAATTGTTTTTGTCTAAAGCGGTTTCCAATAGCATATTTGAATTGCAAAAATAATAATACATAAATATAAATATTTGTACAAAAACAATAAAAATAAAACCGATGTGTTTAATGTTTTTCATAATTCTAATTTGTTTCTTGTGAAAGTTTCATTGTATGTTTTTACAAATTCGGACAAATCCATTCCGTAATGTTCGCAATATTCTTTTATGGTAACTTTATAGGCGCTGGTTAGTCTTCTTTTATTGAGGCATTGAAAAACCTCCTTTATTCGCCTGTAACTGGTAGCCGTAGAAATATCTTCTAAAATCTGTACTTCTTTGGCTCTGATGTGTCTAGTGCCTGATGTTTTCATTTTTTTAAATATTTATTTGGAATAATGAAAGACGGATATAAATCCGTGTGTTTC
Organism: Bacteroidia bacterium; assembly: GCA_041688295.1. Lineage (GTDB taxonomy): Bacteria > Bacteroidota > Bacteroidia > NS11-12g > UBA955 > JABMMZ01. Next base: position 1,389 of record JBDNIM010000354.1, on the reverse strand, counting down.
ACATTTTTAGTTGTTACCAATCCATTTGTATTTGTATTGGCTTTAAATCTTACTAAATATGGTGCTGTGCTAAATTTAGTAATTCTTAATATCTCACATTTTGAATATGCTATTTTAGTGCCTCGGTTTGTTGTTACCAAAACTTTTAAATAAATATTGTTTGTGCCTGGTTTCATTTTGGCTCTAAATAAATCCACTTTTTTAGATAATCGTTTATATAGCAATTTTTTGATAACAAAAAAATACAAAGCTGCAATAAATGCAGCAAAACAAATTATTTCAACTATTATTTCATAAATCATGGTGCAAATAAATAGATAAAATTTTATATAAAAAAATTTATTTTCTCAAATTCAATCGTTTTTAATCACGAGCGCAATAAACATTAAAAAATAATTTACCAATTTGCAACGGATGAACAAAAAAATAGATAAAAAATAGCTTGTTTTTTGATGTAATTTTGATGTTTCCATACCTTAACGATTGTTTTATGCAGAAAATTGCAAAAAATGCACTGGTAGTTTTATTTTCGTTTTACTGTTATTGCTGTTATTTTCGTTTTAATCAATTAAAATTCAGCTTATTACATGTCAACAGTAGCCGTTATTTTGCTGTTGACTACTGTTGACTACTGTTGCTCTGTGGCTTAACTTTAAATAAAATTAAAAAATAACCTCCTATAAAAAGTGTTGTCAACAGTTGTGTTTGCAGGAACTGTTTTATTTTGCTGTTGACAACTGTTGACAACTGTTGACAACAAAGAACTGATTTTTAATATATTATATATTTTAAATTTAAAAATAACAGTAATAACAGTAGTTTATTGAAATTATAATTTTGCAAATCTATAAATATGCTGCAAAAAAGACGAAAAAAAAAGGGCAAAACTGCCCTTTTTTATTTTGAAATATTTTTTAGATATTAATTATTCTGTTGCTTTGTTTTTCATGTCTTCAAAGTCCAGGTGTTTGTTATCTTTTGATTTTAAGAAAAAATAACAATCCAGTGCATGAATTAAAGAAAAAAAGGAATCTATTGTATATGATTTAGATCCTGTTTCAATTGCTTGGATTTGCTGGGTGGACAATCCAGACTTTTTGGATATGGCATAGAATGAAAGTTTTTTTTCTGTTCTAATATCTAAAAGATATTTTCCTATTATGATCCTGGCAGCTTCTGTTGTTAGTGGGTTTATCATTATTTTTATTGTTGTTATATTGTTATCCTTCTGTTTCTTCCTCAGCGTGCAATTCGTCATTAAAGAACACACCTATTGCGTAGGAGTAAACATCTTGCCCGTATTCCATCATTTCGCTGTCGATTACTTCATACTCAGAACAATTGCCATCATATATTATTACTTGGCCTTCTGTTAAGTTATCTTTTATT
>JBDNIM010000353.1:0-10061 GCA_041688295.1 Bacteroidia bacterium | reverse complement strand
TTTTAATTTTATTTTTTGCCAATCGCCATTGTTGTTTTTTCTAAATTGTTCATCCCCTGGAATCATGTGCAAATAACCGCCACCAATTGCAATACTCAAACCTAACTTATCGTTGGGTTTAAACCGTTTTCCAATTTCGGTATATAACAAAATACTATTCTGAACATAGCGATGGTGCATATATCCCAATTTAAACGATTGGTTTAAACTCGATTTTTCTTTTGTTTTCCAATCAAAACCCGTAGAAACGGTTATGCCAGGATGCCATTGAGAATAAAACAATTTAGGCATGCCAATAATCGGTTTAGCAGTAACATAGTTGTTAATAGCAACTGTAAAATATTTAGGCTTGTAATCTCTCGCTTCTGAAAAAAAAGCAGAAAAACAACACAATAAAAAAGCAATTTTTCTCATCAAACTTTAAGCCTTCAATCTTATGGATAATTCATTGTCAATGGCGTCTAAAAATTCTTGGGTGTTCAAATAGTGTTCGCCCAATGTAACTTTGTTTCCATGTACACAAACGGCTAAATCTTTTGTCATTTTGCCACTTTCAACTACATCAACACAAACTTTTTCGAGCGTATTACAAAAGTCAATCAACGGCTGATTATTATCCAATTTGCCCCTAAACTCTAATCCTCTTGTCCAAGCAAAAATAGATGCAATAGGGTTTGTCGAAGTTGGTTTGCCTGCTTGGTGGTCTCTAAAGTGCCTTGTAACAGTTCCGTGGGCAGCCTCCGCTTCCATTGTTTTTCCATCGGACGTAATTAAAACAGAGGTCATTAAGCCCAAAGAGCCAAATCCTTGTGCAACAGTGTCTGATTGAACATCGCCATCATAGTTTTTGCAAGCCCAAACAAAATTGCCATGCCATTTTAAAGCAGAAGCAACCATGTCATCAATTAATCTATGTTCGTAAACAATACCCGCTTTTTCAAATTTTGTTTTGTAATCTGCTTGATAAATTTCTTCAAATATATCTTTAAAACGACCATCATATTTTTTCAAAATAGTGTTTTTGGTAGAAAGATATAAAGGCCATCCTTTTTGCAACGCTGTATTAAAGCAAGAATGCGCAAATCCTTTGATAGACTCGTCTGTATTATACATGGCCAAAGCCACGCCATCTCCTTTGAAATTATAAACTTCAAATTCTTGAGGCGCAGAGCCATCTTCAGGTGTAAAAGTCATTGTTAGTTTTCCTTTTCCTTTGATAACGGTATCTGTTGCACGGTATTGATCGCCAAAAGCATGTCTTCCAATGCAGATAGGGGCGGTCCAATTTGGCACTAATCTTGGTACATTTTTGCAAACAATGGGTTCTCTAAAAACAGTGCCATCTAAAATGTTTCGGATAGTGCCATTAGGGGATTTCCACATTTGTTTTAAGTTAAATTCTTTTACACGGTTTTCGTCAGGTGTAATTGTAGCGCATTTAATCCCAACATTATATTTTTTTATTGCTTCAGCGGCATCAATTGTAACTTGGTCGTTGGTTTCATTCCTGTGTTCCATTCCCAAATCATAATATTTAATATCTAAATCTAAATAAGGAAGTATTAATTTGTCTTTAATAAACTTCCATATTATTCTTGTCATTTCGTCTCCGTCCAATTCAACAACGGGGTTTTGTACTTTTATTTTTGTCATTCGTTTCTTGTGATTTTTGCAGCAAATTTAATATGTTTTTCTGTATATTTTGTAACATAAAAAAACCCGACCAAAGTCGGGTTTTTTTTGAAATAAAAACTATCCTAATGAATTAATTTTTATATTGAATTTCGTAGAAGTCATCTTCTGAACCTGGCTCGTCATTAATTTCAGAAATTGCAATAACATAATATGTTACATCTGTTGAATTTCTAGTAGATTTAGCAATGATAGTGGTGCCAATTTCTAAACCAGTGATTTGAGTAGCTTTGGTAGAAGAAAGTGCATTCCAAGCAGCAGTTACATCTTCTTCAGTTCTGAATTGAGAATATGCTTTGCCATTCAAAGTTCCTTGTGCATTTGTAGATTTTATAAACTCAGTGTTATTTTGAGACTTCCAGCTCTTTGATAAATCTCCACCAGTTGACATGTCAACCAAGTCTCTGATTGAAAGATTGCCAGTTCCTGAAGCAGTAATTGCTACGCCTTCAACTAAATCGAAAGCACTGAATTTGGCAGCACCAGTTGCTTTTAAACTATAAAAAATGCCAGTTCCTCTCTCTAACAATGGGCCTTTGGCAGTAATTGTAATTTTTGAACTTTTTGTGTTATTGTCTTTGTCTGTAGCATAGATTGTGAAAACATAAGCCCCTTTATCTGAAACAGGAAAAGTGAAAGAAACATCTATATTGCTAGTTTTTGTGTTTGAAGTGTAAGTAGAATCTAACAAAGGTGCTTCAGCTTGAGAACTGTATTTTACAGTGATTCTTGAAGTTTTAAGGTTAACATCAGATGTTAATCTCATTCCAATTTTGATTGTTTCACCAGTAATCACAGAACCATCCGTGAAGGAATAGCCTGAACCTGTTTGGAAAGAAATGTTTGGTCCTTTTTCAACTGTTGGGTCAACAACGGTGTCGTCTTTGCATCCTACAAATAATGTAGATGACATTAAGATTAAGCTTAATGTAGAATAAATTAATTTTTTCATATTATTTTTTAAATATTTGGTTAACTGCAAATGTAACAAAAACCATGCCATAAAAAAAAATTTTTTTTCTTCAGTAATTTCATCACTTTTGTCAAATGAATAAAACCTATTCCAAACACGCTTTATATTTCATTATTTCAATATTTTTCTTTTGGGGATTTGTTGCCGCAAGCAATGGTATTTTAATTCCTCTTTTTAAAGACAAGTTTCATCTCACCCAGTTTCAATCGCAATTTGTAGATTTGGCATTTTATATGGCTTATGGCATTGGTTCGCTTGTTTATTATTTGTCTTCCATTTCAAAAGGCGATTTTTTAAATAAAATCGGGTACAAAAAAGGTCTAATTCTTGGATTGTTGATATCTGCTGTGGGCGCGTTGGTTTTTATTCCTGCCGTAAAGTTCGATTCTTATGGCTTACTTTTGGCTGCTTTATTTATAATAGGTCTTGGTTTTGCATTGCAACAAATTGTTGCCAATCCATTCGTGATTAACTTTGGCGATGTTAGCAAAAGTTCCCAAAGATTAAATTTAGCAGGAGGTATCAATTCATTTGGAACAACCATTGGCCCTGTTATTTTAAGCTATATTCTTTTTGGCAAAATAGATTCGCCAAAAGCTTTTGATGGCAATATTTCTCATATTATTATTCCTGCGGTTATTTTATTCGGGTTGTTTGTTTTGAGTGCTTTGGTTTTGCATTTCAGCAATCTGCCAGAAATAAAAAACGAAGAAAAAACTTCAAGCGGATCAGGGGTGTTTAAGTATCCACAGTTAACTTTGGGGATGATAGCAATTTTTGTTTATGTGGGTGTGGAGGTTACAATTGTTAGCAATATTGCACCGTTTTTGGCTTTAAAAGAAATCAAAGGCATAGACCACACAAAAATATCTCACTTTGTTTCTTTGTATTGGGGCAGTTTGATGATTGGCCGATTAATGGGTTCTGTCAGTGTATTTAAGGTAAGTAAAAATGTGCAACTTGGCTTAAAGTTTTTGTTGCCTGGCCTTGCTTTTGGTTTGGTTTATTTGGTAAACTACATGCGTGGCAGCAATGTTTCTGATTTTAATTATTATATTCCTTTTGTTGTTGCAGGCGTTGTTCTCATCCATTTTTCTGACAAAAATGCAACAAAAATGTTGCTTTACACCTCCGTTGCGGCAATGGTAATGATGATTTTAGGGTTAAACACAAAGGGCGATTTTGCAATGTTTTCCTTTATTAGTGGCGGCTTGTTTTGTTCTGTTATGTGGCCATGTATCTATACAATTGCTATTTCGGGGTTAGGGAAATATGTTAATCAAGGGTCGTCAATGTTGATTATGATGATTATTGGAGGCGCCATCATTCCTCCGTTGCAAGGGGCTTTGGCAGATGCCACAAATCCCCATTTTTCATATATCGTAACGGTGTTTTGTTTTGCCTATTTGGCTTGGTATGCTTACAGGTTTAAAAATATTGAAGCCCAATAGTTTCTATTTTCTTTCATAAATTAAAAAGCGGAAACTATAAGCATGTTTTTCATCTTGCGGATGAAACTCCTCCAAGGTTAAATGCCAATCATTGATGTTTATTTTTGGAAAAAAAGTGTCGGCATCTTCAAATCGGTGTTGAACCTCTGTAATATATAGTATATCTGCATAATTCATGAGGTTTTGATAAACTTTTCCGCCTCCAATAATCATTAGTTCTTCTGTGTTTTCTGGCAATAAATTAAGGGCTTCTTCATAATTAAAAGCATGTTCAAAGCCTTCAATAATAGCTGTGTTTTTTGATGAAAGCACTATATTTTGTCTGCCCGGTAAAACCCTGCCAATAGAGTCCATTGTGTTGCGCCCCATTACCATTGGTTTGCCTTTGGTTTGTGTTTTAAACCATTTAAAATCATCGGGTAAATGCCAAAGCAATTGGTTGTTTTTGCCTATAGCATTGTTCAAATCTATGGCGATTATCATTGATATTTTCATATTATTTAAATGTGTAATATTCTTTTCCTTCTTTATTTATGCAAATGGAAACTCCGTTTTTAAAAACAAAGGCATAGCCATCATCAAAATCCGATGCGCCTTCATATAAAAAATCGATAATTAACTTACAGTTATTGTCCATATACCCCCATTTTTTTTCTTTGTTTTGAACAGGCAATAACTTGCTGTTAAAGATGCCTACATAAACAGGGTTTTTTTGAAACTGTCCGCTCACCCACAAGTGTTTGTCCAATATTCTTACATCGGGCATATAAACACCAAGCATCCCAAGAAATAAAGAATCGCCCAAATGTTTTGCAAAGCTGTATAAAGGAGAGAAAGCGCCTTTTTTGTCAATGAAATAATAATCCCAACCCATGTCATTTCTTGTTTTTACAATCGCTTTTCCATCTCTGAAGTCGGCCTCGGGCGAAATATATTCCGAATAATCGAGCCCTTCGTTTATAAATTTATTGAGAACAATATTCCCCAATGTGTCTATGTATTGCAATGTGTAAACTTCATTAAATGGTGCTTCGGTGCTTTTTCTTTTTACATAAACGGCTGCCATGTTTTCCGAAAAAGCGCTGGCAGGAAAAATACTGTCATTTAGTTTCATGGTTTGGCCTTTTTTATTGATGAAAAAGTATTTTCCATTGGAAACAGCCAATAGAAAACCCGATTGAAACACTCGACTACTGGTATCAAAATCAGGTTTTCTCACCCATTCTCCATTTGTGTTAATAATGCCAAGTTTTTTATTGACCATAATAACGGCTAAGTTCTCTGAAAAGTTTTCGCAAATTTCTATGTTTTTCAGTTCTTTAAATGCCTCTTTTCCCTTTGTGTCAATATAATAAGTGCGATTATCGGGTGCCACCACATTGCAAAAGCCGCTGTTGTAAACGCCATGATACTTAAATCCTCCGGCCAATTGTTCGCCTTTTGTGTTTATCAAATAAAACAGGCTGTCTTTTTCCACAAAAGCCAATTCGTTTTTAAAAAACGATGCGTTTTGATATTGTGGTTCGATTTTTATTGCGCCCTTGGCATCCGAATAGCCAAAAAGATTATTCACTCTGAATGGCACCAATTGCGCAATACTATTGTGATAGATAGAAAGGCAAATAAGGGTTGTTAAAAAATATTTCATTATTTATATATGATAGACAAGTGTTTGGCCTAACTCGCTGCCCCGTTGTTGTTTTTTATTTCAGCACAAATTTCCATCAGCACACTATTTGTAGATTTTGGGTGCGCAAAAGCAATGGTTTTATTGTCCGCCCCATTTTTGGGAGAGCTGTGAATCATCTCAATCCCTTCAGACAGCAGTCTTGTAATTTCGGCTTGGGTATTGTCCACTCCAAATGCAATATGATGAATGCCTTCGCCCTTTTTTTCTATGAATTTGGCAATTGCGCTCTCGGGATTTGTCGCTTGCAAAAGCTCTATTTTCGTTTCGCCAACCATAAAAAAACTTGTAATAACGCCTTCGCTCTCTACAATTTCAGTTTTGTATGGCGGGGTTTTCAATATTTTTGCAAACAATTCGTTCGATTTTTCAATGTCTTTTACGGCTATGCCAATATGTTCGATTTTATTCATTCTAAAATTTCCTATAAACAGAATACAATATTAATACATTATTTCCTTTTAACCCAAATTACGTATTAAAAAACGATTCCCTTTGCTGTGTTTGCTTTTCTGAAAATAGCTAAAAATACGGAACGGCCTGATAGTGAGCAATTGGCACTGAGGAGGCGAAATATTTGTTTTTTTTCTTGCAGAAGAAATTTAAAGACTGTATTTTCAACAAAAATTACGGGCATCAAAAAGGCCTTAGTTTATTGGGTTTTCCCCTCCGCTTTTTTTATAAAATGAACAGAACAATTGCGCACATGGATTTGGATACTTTTTTTGTTTCGGTGGAACGCAAGTTGCATCCCGAACTGAATGGGAAGCCTGTTTTGGTGGGTGGCACAAGCGATAGGGGCGTTGTGGCTTCGTGTAGTTATGAGGCGCGCAGTTTTGGCGTGCATTCTGGCATGCCTATGAAAACGGCTAGGTTGCTTTGCCCGCAGGCTGCTGTTGTGAGGGGCGACCACGAGCAATATTCTTATTATTCAAATATTATTACAGATATTATTAAGGAGCAGGTGCCGGTTTATGAAAAAACATCTATTGACGAGTTTTATATGGATTTAACGGGGATGGACAAGTTTTTTGGATGCTATCAGTTTGCTACCGAGCTGCGCTCAAAAATAATGAATGAAACCAATTTGCCCCTTTCCTTTGCCATGTCTTGCAACAAAACGGTGGCAAAAATTGGAACAGGGCAGGCAAAGCCAAATGGCCAATTGGATATTTTGAGAGGCAGCGAAAAGTCTTTTTTAGCCCCTTTGTCTATTAAAAAAATTCCAATGGTGGGCGCCAAAACCTATCAGTTGCTTAGCAGCATGGGTATAGAAAAAATTGAAACAATTCAGCAAATGCCTATCGAGCTGATGCAGCAGGTTTTGGGCGAAAATGGAACAACTATTTGGCACAAAGCCAATGGAATAGACAATTCGCCTATAGAGCCGTATAATGAAAGAAAATCTATAGGCAGCGAAACCACTTTTGAAAAAGACACCATCGATGTTACTTTCCTAAAACAGGTTTTGTTAGGCATGACAGAAAAACTGGCTTATCAATTGCGCACAGAAAACAAACTAACTGCTTGCATAACCGTTAAGATTCGGTATTCCGATTTTAATACCTTTACGCTACAATGCAAAATTCCATACACAGCGCTAGACGATATGTTGATACCAAAAGTGAACGAATTGTTTGATAAATTATTTCAAAAGCGTTTGCTAATTAGGCTAGTGGGCATCCGTTTTAGCCATTTGGTGCAGGGGAGCTATCAGTTTAATTTGTTTGACGACATGGGCCAGAAAGTGTTGTTATATAACGCTATGGACAAGCTGCGAAACCGTTTTGGTGCCAATATTATTCAAAGGGCAGAGGCAATGGATGTAAAAAAAACACCCATGTTCTCGTCTTTTGTCAGTCCTAAAAAACAAATTGAAAGCCTGCCTAAAACTGATATTCATTATACAGAAGACAACAGCAACAACACTTTCGATGATTGATTTTTCATGCCCAACTTAGGCGGAGAGGGGCAGTTATTAGTATCCACCACTCCACCATTAACCAATAAGGAGCTTCATCCTGCTCTCCGCTTGTAGTCTTGCCGCCTGCTTGTCGGCTAGGCTAAGGCGCTGCGGGGCTTTCCTAGCGGGCCGCCCGCTTCACCCAAGCCTTGCTAGCCAATCAAACCCCAAGAGCTAAAGCTGCTATCGGGGCTAGTTGTTTTTGAATTTTTATGAATCCTTAGGGACATCACTTGCAAGATGCGAGCGAGCGGTAACAAAAAAAAGAGGAGGAAAGCATTTCGCTTCCCTCCTCCATGTTCGAGTGTTGGATACATCTTAAAATTTTAAAGATGGCAAAGGTAAGAAAAAAGAGGAATTTATTTGTAAGTTGCGAGTTAAATCAATAATGTTATGAAACTTGACACTTAACAATTAACCATTGCACCAATAACCAACAATCACCTTGTACAAAAAAAAAGGCGTTTGTTGAAAACATTTAACCAAGCTATTAATCGACACACAAAATAAAACTATACTTTTGTTGTTATGATTAAAAACATTCTTATCACAGTTGCGCTCATCCTTTTTGTTTCCAGTGCAAACGCTAAAACGCAAGATTCCGTTGGCAATAAAATTGTCAATGGCAAAAGATTTTTAGTTTATAAAGTAGGAAAAGGCGAAGGCGTTTATGCCATCGCACGAAAATATAATCTACCCGCCAAAGATATTTTCGAAGCCAATGATGGATCAAAAGAAGGTTTGAAATTAGGGCAAACCATACTAATACCAAGAGGGTTGGCAAAAAACATAGACCCAACACTAGTTGCTAAGCCGTCAAATAAAAATACGGTTATAAAAACAAACACACACACCGTTGTAAAAGGAAATACCCTAAATAATATTGCAAAAGAATATAACACAACTGTAGAAGAACTTAAAAAACTAAACAACCTTAGCGATGGAAACATCAAATTGGGTCAAAAATTAAAAGTGTCTAGTGCAATAGAAAAGACTGAGCCCGCTGCCGCTGTTGTTATAGATAAATACACAAAGGAAAGGGGTCGCGAAATTGTACAAGTTGTAGAAGACAGCCCCTCGCAGCCTGTGGCGCCCTTGCCAACCAAAATATATGATACAATGGAAGGCGATGAGGTGAGTGAAAATGGCAAAGCCATTATTTCTAGCGAAGGCGATTTGTATCAAGAAAGAAGCTTTGTGTTGCACCCAACAGCTAAAGTTGGCACCATCGTTATGATTGTTAATCCAGCAAATAATCAGGCGGTGTTTGCCCGAGTGGTTGGCGCATACAAAACAAATGACGGCAGTGTTTTAAAAATGAGCAAAACTGTGGCGAGCAAACTTGGGCTTACCGAGGATGCAGAAGTTAAGGTCAGCTACGCAAAATAATTAGCCCCCCATTTTTTTATCCTAAATAGAATAAAACCATATCATCCGCATTTAGTTTTATTCTTTTGGACAATGCTAGCTTTGGGATTTACACTCTCAAAAGCCTTTATCAGCATTGGTTTCATAGGGCTCTGCTTTATTGGGCTATTGCAAATAAATACTATTGAAATAAAGAAAATACAATGGGTCGGATTTCTCTTGCCCCTATCTTTTCTTATTTCCGCTTTTTCAATTATAAATACAGAACATTACCCCGATGCTTTTAATAAATTAGTATTAAAACTTCCGCTTTTGTTCTTTCCATTGTTGATTATTGCTTTTTCTAAACTCAACGAAAAAACAAGATTGATGTGTGTTTTGGTTTTTTTATATGCCATGTATTTGCCCGCTGTTGTCAGCGTCTATAATTATGCCAGTAACAAAACCTTGTTCGATGCCTTAATCCTAGAATCAAAGCCCTTGCCCATAGAGTTTGGGTATGGCATCTATCATATTCAGTTTTCTGTTCTTTTGGCACTATCTGTCGTTTTAGGAACCTATTATTTATTGTCATTTCGGAAAAATGTGTTGCATTATGTGCTTTTGTTTCTGACCATAAGCAATGCCATTATGATACATGTTTTGAGCGCACGCACAGGTCTGCTTTCCATGTATTTAGGGTTGGCAGTTGTTTTTGTTCTGTTTATCAAAGACTTTCCCTTGAAAACAAAAGTAGCAGGTATTGTCATGGCATTTTTGTTGCCTGTTCTGTTTGTTTTTTCAAGCAGTTCTCTAAGAAATAGGATGCAGAACACCCTTAAAGATTTAGAAGTTACAACACAGAAAAAAGACCCCAACGACCATTCCTTTGCAATGCGAATTGCCGCATGGCAAAATGCGGTAGATGTGATAAAAAAACATCCTTTG
>JBDNIM010000352.1:0-11460 GCA_041688295.1 Bacteroidia bacterium | reverse complement strand
TTATTGAGCATATAGTTTACCTGCGCTTGTCCAATAACACTTGGATAATGTTCGTTCCAAATTTTGTAGGCTAGTTTTGCTACCGTTTCAAGGGCATTGTTTGCATCAACAAACATGGTTTTAGTTTTGAATGATGCCTAGTTTTTTAGCAATGTCTTTTGGCAAAGCATTTTTGTGCAAATAGATATTGATTGTTTTATATTTAAAATAAGCCATCGAGCAATAAAGATATCCACCGCAATAATTGTCTGTTCCCCAACTGTTTTTTATTTTAAAATAAGCATTTCCTAGTTGGTCGTTGTATATGCCGGTTGCGTGCATGCCATGGTCGTCTGCGGTTTCATAATTGTCAAAAGCCATTTGACGCAAACTATCCGTTATGTTTTTTTCAGGCATTGGTTCATTAAAAGCTGCGCCAGTTCTGTCGGCTCCAGCATTATTAAACCCTTTGCTGTCTTTCCCTTTTTGACTGATTAAAGAGTCGTGTGTGGGCACAATGGCCACTCCATTTTTGAAAGAGAATCCTTTTTCGCTAACATCTGCACCCCAAGCCCAAGTATAGCCATTATTTAAAGCATATTCTGCTATTTTTTGCATCTCGTTTAAGGGCACATTGTAGCTTTGCATCATTGCCCAATTATCAGGCACTTCAATAGCAAATTGAGAATTATAAGGGTGGTGAGAGAACGAAGTGATAGAAACATAGTCGTCCATGTTTAAACCCAAACTATTAGAAAATGCTTTGGGTGTATATTCTTTCCCTTGATATTTGAAATTGGCAGGCATATATCCTAAATATGCATCGACAGCAGCAGTGAAAGCGGCTTTCCAACTTGGTGTTAGTTTTCCTTGTGGATTTTGTTTAACCGCATCAACAATCGCTTTTAAAACAGCATCCATTTCTGCATGGTTGTGTTTGTCTGTGCTATAGCCCAGGCCTTTGTAAGTTTCTTCGGGCATAATTCCATATCTTTTTATAACCCAAGCAATGTCATGAAAAGCGCCACCTGGGCCAAAATTATGAAATCCATTCATGCGAATATAAGATTCGGCTTTGCCAATATAGGCATTGCGAACAATGAACATTTCGCTCAAATTGTGTTTCCCTTTGCCCATTCTTAACAATTCGCTTTCGAAGAAAGACAAACTAGAGAAACTCCAACATGTGCTCGTTCTGTTTTGGTTTTGTACGGAAAGCACATCCATATCAGCTACTTTTTTAAAAACATATCCGCCATTTTTGACATTGCGAATGGTGTCTTGAGCAAAAGAAATGCTCACTGAGGTAAGCAACATACACAGTATTATTTTGTTTTTCATATTCTTTTATTTATTTTAAATAGTTGCTAAAACTTTTAGTTCAATAGCGATTGGGGTTGGCAAACAATTAATTTCCAGCGTGGTTCTACAAGGTGGGTTTTCTTTAAAATACTCAGCCCAAAGCGCGTTGTATGTTTTAAAATCGTCTTTCATATTGGTTAAATAAACCGTAACATCTACAATGTTTTCCCACTTGCTGCCGGCATCTTCTAAAATGTATTTTATGTTTTGAAAAACACTGTGACATTGGGTGGCAATATCATAGCTTATAATGTTGCCATTCTCATCTAATTTCACACCAGGAATGGTTTTGCTGCCCCTTTCACGAGGGCCCACTCCGCTCAAATACAAGATATTCCCCACACGCTTGGCATGTGGATAATGCCCAACGGGTTCGGGTGCTTTTGATGATTCTATGCTGTCTTTATTCATTTGATGATTTGTTTTTTAGCTGGTTTTGCTTTTTGAGTTTCAGGTTTAGCAGCTCCGCCTTTTGGTGCTGGTGATGTTAAAACGCCTGTGTTATATATAATTGCGCCAAATATTTCGCCTTCTTGATAAGAAGCCACCGCTATTTGACTGCCGTCTTTGTTCCAAGACACGCTTCTTGCATTTTTTCCGATTTCTTTAAAACTTGAAATAATTTTTCCTGTTTCAACATCAAAAAGGAGAATTTCGCCATTGTTGCAAGAACCTATGATGTATTTGCTATCTGAACTAAATTTTATGCAAGTTACTTTCCATTCAAAACCTTCTAACTTTTTAAGCACTTTGCAACTGTTTGCATCCCATAAAGTGATGGTTTTATCATTGCTTCCGCAGGCTAAAATGCCGTTACTTGGGGCAATGTCTATAGAATTTATATTGTCAGCAGCACCGGAAAAAACGAAAATTTCTGTGTTTCTACCAGCAGATTCAATTTTTTTGATGGTTCTGTTTGCTAACACAACATAAAAATATTTTCTATCGATGCTCACAGTCAAGTCAAGGATAGCTTGGTCCATTTTTATCTTTTTTGAAGCCTTCGGATTGTTTAGGTTGGTCAACTTTATGGTGGCGTCTTCGCTTGCTGTAATCAAATATTTATAACTTGGGTCTAAAAAAGCAGCCGAAACGGGTTCAAGGTGTAAATTAAAAACACGGTTATTGGCAGGAGTGTCTAAATTCCAGATGCGGGTTGAGTAATCTTTACTTGCACTGACCAAATATTTTCCATTTTTAGAAAAATTAAGAATGGTAATTGTGCCTAAATGTCCTGTTAAAGCCCTAGAAAAAACTGGGTTTTGCGAAGAATCTATTGTGTAAAGATTGATAACGCCATCCGTGCTTCCACTTGCTAGATATTTGCCATCGGGCGAAAAAGAGACTGTTTCTACATTAAAAACATGCTCGGTTAATTTCATTCTAAAGTTTTGTGCATTGGTCTCAGCAACTAAAAATAACATTAAAACGATTGGAAATATTGATTTCATAACATTTGTATTAAAGTTGCAAAATAATATCTTTTTCAATAAATAACTAACTATTTGCTAAAAAATACCTTAATTCGCACAGAATTTTATCATGTCAAGTAAAAAACAACAACAAGACGCTTTAGATTACCATAGTTTGGGCCGACCAGGCAAAATAGAGGTGGTTTCTACAAAACCAACACAAACAAAAAGAGACTTAAGTTTAGCCTACTCTCCAGGGGTTGCAGAACCATGTTTGAAAATAGCCGAAAACATCGAAGATGTTTATAAATACACCGCTAAAGGTAATTTGGTGGCTGTTATCACTAATGGAACAGCCGTTTTGGGCCTTGGCGACATTGGGCCCGAAGCCTCTAAGCCTGTGATGGAAGGAAAAGGAGTTTTGTTTAAAATATTTGCAGATATTGATGTTTTTGACATTGAATTAAACACCAAAGATATTGATAGTTTTGTAAACTGTGTCAAAGCATTGGAGCCTACTTTTGGAGGCATTAATCTTGAGGATATTAAAGCACCAGAGTGTTTTGAAATTGAAGAACGCTTGAAAGCAGCGCTAAATATTCCTATTATGCACGATGACCAACACGGCACTGCCATTATTAGTGGAGCGGCTTTATTAAATGCTTTAGAAATTGTCAACAAACCGATAGAGACCATTAAAATGGTGGTTAATGGAGCTGGTGCTAGTGCTATGAGTTGCACAAAGTTATTTATGGCTTTGGGTGTTAAAAAAGAAAATATTTTGATGATTGACAGCAAAGGAACGCTCCGAACTTCAAGAACAGATTTAGACAAATACAAACAATTTTTTGCTGCTGAAACATCTATAGAAACGCTTGAACAGGCTATGAAAGGGGCAGATGTTTTTGTTGGACTTTCAAAAGCAGATGTTTTGAACCAAGCAATGATTGTTAGCATGGCAAACGACCCTATTGTTTTTTCAATGGCGAATCCTGACCCCGAAATTTCTTATGAACTGGCGATTAGTGCGCGTCCAGATATTATTTTTGCAACAGGCAGAAGCGATTATCCCAATCAAGTGAACAATGTATTGGGCTTTCCTTTTATATTTAGAGGGGCTTTGGATGTTAGGGCGACAGCAATTAATGAAGAAATGAAATTGGCTGCTGTTAGAGCCATTGCCAATTTGGCCAAAGAAAATGTGCCAGAAACGGTGATGAAAGCATATAATGAAAGCAATGTTGAGTTTGGTAGAACTTATATTATTCCAAAACCAATAGACCCCCGATTGATAGAATGCGTTAGCCCTGCTGTGGCAAAAGCGGCCATGGATAGTGGCGTTGCCAAACATCCTATTTTGGATTGGGACAAATACAGATTAGAACTGAGAAATCGCCTAGGATTAGACAATAGTTTTATTAGAAGAATGATGACCCAAGCCAAACAAAACCCTAAACGAGTGGTTTTTGCAGAGGCAGACAATTTAAAAATATTAAAAGCCGCCCAAATTTGTAAGGAAGAAGGCATTGCCATTCCAATTTTATTGGGAAATAAAGAAAAAATTAATGCACTTTTAATAGAAAATAGTATTGATTTAGGTGCTAATTTTCAAATTATTGACCCTTTAGTTGAGGATGAAAAAAGAGAATTGTATGGTGCTAAGTTTTTTGAAAAAAGGCAAAGAAAAGGCATTAACATTTATGAGTCTGTTAAACTAATGCGAGACAGAAATTACTATGGCTGTATGATGGTGAACGAGGGAGAGGGCGATGCATTTATTTCTGGGTTAACCAAAAATTATCCTAAATCTTTGAAACCAGCCTTGCAAATTATTGGTAAAGAAGAGGGCATCAATAAAATTGCAGGTATGTATATTATTATGACAAAAAAAGGGCCTTACTTTTTTGCAGATACAACAGTAAATATTAATCCGACAGCCGAAGAATTAGTTGAAATTACAAAATTAACACATGGAGAAGTGCTTAAATTGGGGGTTAAACCGATCATTGCAATGCTAAGTTATAGCAACTTTGGCAGCGCTAAAGGCGAGGTGCCAGAAAAGGTTGCAAAGGCAGTGAGCATTTTGCATACAATACGTCCTGAAATTATTATTGATGGCGATATTCAAGCAAATTTTGCTATG
The DNA here is from genome assembly GCA_041688295.1 of Bacteroidia bacterium. Classification (GTDB taxonomy): domain Bacteria; phylum Bacteroidota; class Bacteroidia; order NS11-12g; family UBA955; genus JABMMZ01. Next base: position 6,564 of record JBDNIM010000352.1, on the reverse strand, counting down.
AATAACGACCTATTGAAAGAAAATTTTCCGTTTAGCACATTGGTGAACAATGAAGTAAACACCTTTATTTTCCCTAACTTAGCGGCAGGAAACATTGCTTATAAATTTGCCCAAAGTTTTGGTCAGGCAGAAAGCATGGGTCCTATTCTTTCTGGCTTTAATAAATCTGTACACTTTTTGCAGTTGGGCAGCTCTATCAGAGAAATTGTAAACATGGTGGCGGTAGCGGTGATTGATGCAAACGAAAAGGCTTAGTAAATATTGCTAAATATTTTGGTACTTGTAAAAAATATTGATTCTTAATAAAATTGCAAAGCCTCTAGGCAAGCCGAGACCAAAATGACGGAGCCGAAATCCGCAACGGCATCCTTAATGGCTGGGCTTGCCCATGCCTTTTAACCGTTAGTCATTTTGTATAAAATTGCAAAGTCTCTCGGTTCAACAAAGGGGAAATGACAGCCACAAATTCCCCATCAAAAAAAAGCTAAGCAAAAACCGCTAAAACATTCTTTGCTTTCAGCAAACACTCTTCATATTCTTGCTCGGCATCAGAGTCGAAGGTGATGGCGCTGCCTACTTTGTAGTTCATGGTTTTTTGACGGTGGTTATATTCTAAAGTTCTGATTACGACATTGAAATCGAAGTTTCCTTCCGGACAAAAATAGCCGATGCAGCCGCTGTAAAAAGTGCGGTTTATGTTTTCCAATTGTCGAATATTTTTCATTACCTCTGTTTTTGGCGCACCCGTCATGCTGCCCATGGGAAACAGCGCGTTAAAAATTTCGGGCGTTGAGGTTTCGTTTTTCAGTTCGCCCACAATTGTAGAGATTAAATGGTTAAGGTTTTTAAAAGCATACACACCAAACAATTCCTTCACAGAAATGGTGCCCGTTTTGCAAACCCTCGCCAAATCGTTTCTTACCAAATCAACAATCATCACATTTTCTGCTTGTTCTTTGGGGCTATTTTTCAATGCTTCCATTTGAACCAAATTGTTTTTTGCTACTTTGTTTGTGCCCTTTATGGGTTGAGAAACTAAGCGGTCGTTTTCTTTCTTCAGAAACCGCTCGGGACTGTTACACAACAAATGTTGCGCTTTGTTTTTATAAAATGCGGCAAAAGGAGCGGGGCTGTTTTTAATGAGTTTTAAGTAATAATTCAGTATTTTTGGGGTTTCAAATGGAGCATCAAAACCCATGCAATAATTTATTTCATAAAAAACACCGTCTTTTATTTTTTGTTTAATTTCGTTGACATTGTCAATATATTCAGCTTTGCTTGTGGCTGCTTTAAATTGAATTTTCTGCGGATAGAAAGCCTCAGTTTCGGTTTTTAGGGAATTAAAAAGAGCAATTTTTTCTGCAAACAGTTGCTCGGAGATGCCATTGTTAATGATTTTAAGACGCTGTTCATTGTGTTTTATTTCAAGCACAATTTCTGGCACAAACATCCCGTTTTTAATGGTTTCATTGGGGTTTTGATATTCAATATTTCCAAACACCCAATGTTTGTTTTTTTTAAGGTACTCAAAAAAAAGGAATTCGTTTTTGGGCAAATCCATAAGGCAACCAAAGCCAGCAATCAGCTCAAACTTGTTTTCGTTGCTTGCTGCCATCATGCCATTCGAATCGCAGATACATACGGTTTCAAACAGCTCGCTAAAAGCATAAATTTGTTGTTTCAGATCTAATAAATTATCAAACAATCGGTTTTGCATCTTGAAAATAATGATAAATAGTTGCGCCAGTTTTTTTGCCTACTACGGTTTCCAATTGCTCTTGATTTGCTTCTTTAATTTTTTTCAATGACTTAAAACTTTTGAGTAAAATATCGGCTGTTTTGTCGCCCATGCCTTCAATTTCTGTTAACTCCGTAATCACAAAACCCTTGCTGCGCCTGTTTCTGTGATGAGTAATTCCAAAACGATGGGCCTCATCTCTCATTTGTTGAATAATCTTAAGCGTTTCCGATTTTTTATCTAAATATAAAGGCAAACTATCGCCTGGATAATATATTTCCTCTAGCCTTTTGGCAATACCTATAATAGCAACTTTGTCGTAAATATTAAGCTCTTTCAGCGTTTTTACGGAAGCGCTAAGTTGGCCCTTTCCGCCATCTACAACAATAAGGTTTGGCAGGGTTGTACCCTCGGCCAACATCCTAGAATAGCGCCTTCCCAAAACTTCCTGCATGGAAGCAAAATCGTTTGGCCCAATTACAGTTTTAATATTAAAATGGCGGTAGTCGTTTTTGCTTGGTTTTGCATTTTTAAAAACCACACAAGCCGATACCGGATTTGTGCCTTGAATATTCGAATTGTCAAAACACTCAATGTGTTGTGGTGGTTCTTTTAACCTCAAATCCGACTGCATGGTAGCCAAAACTCTGTCAATTCTGAGTTCGGGGTCTAATCTTTCGGCCGCCAATTGTTTCTCTTGTTTCAGCATCATGGCGTTTTTAAAACTCAAGTCCAACAGCTTTTTTTTGTCGCCCAATTGGGGAACAATAATTGTGAATTTAGCATCCAAATCAATAGGAAAAGGCACTATAAACTCGGTGCTTTCTGATGGGTTGTTGTTTTTAAATTGCGCAATTGCTTGCAACAAAATTTCTGCCTCCGTTTCTTGGTTTTTATTCTTTATTTCCAAATTTTGAGATTGAACAACCATGCCATTGTTCACTCTTAAATAATTCACATAAAAAGCATTTTTATTGCTTGTGATAGAAAACACATCCACATTATTTATCGTTTGACTAACGATCGTAGATTTTGCTTGATAGGTTTCTAACAAATCGAGTTTCAGCTTTAGTTCATGCGCTTTTTCAAAAGCCAAAACCTCAGCCGCCTCATTTATTTTCATCTTCAAATGTTTTTTTATTTCCACTAAATTCCCCTTCAAGATATTTCTAATATTAGCAATGCTTTCCGCATACTCCGACATGCTTTCATGCCCAGCACAAGGGCCCTTGCAATTGCCAATTTGATACTCTAAACACACAGAAAACTTACCTTCGGCAATAGATTTTGGCGTTAGGTTTAAATTGCAATTTCTTGTTGGATACAATTTGTTTACAATGTCCAAAACCGAATACATCATTTTTACATTGGCATAAGGCCCAATAAGCTCGCTGCCATCTTTTACCGGGTTGCGAATAACCGTAATTTTAGGAAAATAATCTTTGCTTATTCTAATATATGGATATGATTTATCGTCTTTTAAACTGATGTTATATTTAGGTTGTAGCTCTTTTATTATTAAGTTTTCGAGCAACAAAGCATCGTACTCAGAATCTACAACCGTGTATTGAATATCCCTTATCTTAGAAACCAAAACCCGGGTTTTGTTGTTGTCATGTTGCTTAACAAAATAAGAGTTTACGCGTTTCTTTAAATTCTTAGCTTTGCCCACATAAATGATGGTATTACTTTCATCAAAATACTTATAAACCCCAGGATTACTAGGAATGTTTATTAATAGTTTTTGAATTTGAGGCAGAGTGTTCAACGGTTCAAAATTAATCAAATTAACGCAAATAATTACTTAGAAATGCACAATCTGAATTTATCATTTCAACACGATATGACAATAGCAAAAATAGTTAATATGTTAATCGTTTAACAATGACTTTCTTTGACAAAATATATGGTAATATATGCATAAAAATTTGCATCTTTGCAAGCTTATTAAATGCAGAAACAAAACGCCAAAAACATACTTGCCGAAATTCTAAAATTTCCAAAAGCAAAAATAATCATTACAACACATCAAAAACCAGATGCAGATGCGATGGGTTCTAGCTTAGGGCTCTTTCTTTTTTTAAAGCAATTGGGATTTTCTGTAACGGTTATTTCACCTACCGATTTTGCAAAAAACTTGAAATGGATGCCAGGCGTAGAAAATGTCATTGAATTTGAACAGGATGTTGAGGCTTGTGTGGCTTTAACAAATGAAAGTGATTTTATATTTTGTTTAGATTTTAATGCGCTTTCTAGAATCAATGAGTTTGGCGAAATTGTTAAAAATAGCGGAGCAAAAAAAGTATTGATAGACCATCATCAAAATCCTGAGTCGTTTGCCGAATTTAATTTTTGGGATGTAAAAGCAAGCAGCACATGCGAACTGGTTTATCAATTCATAAAAGAATCCAACAACGAAAACCTAGTGGACAAAGACATGGCATCTTGTCTTTATGCAGGTATAATGACCGACACAGGCTCTTTTAAATATGGCAATTGCACAGCAGAAACACATCTAATTGTCGCAGGCTTGCTATCAAAAGGGGCCAACAATGTAGAAATTACAGAGCAAATTTATGATACTTTTTCAAAGGAAAGGGTTCAGTTTATTGGATTTGCAATTAGCCAAAAAATGGTTGTAATGGAGGAATACAACACCGCTTTGATAACCATAACAAGGGAAGAAATAGCGCAATAGAAGTTGCAAACTGGTGACACAGAGGGGTTGGTGAATTATGGATTAAGCATAGATGGTGTTAAATTTGCGGCATTAATCATAGATAGAACCAAAATGGTAAAAATGAGTTTTAGAAGCAAAGGCAATTTTTCTGTCAATAATTTTTCAAGATTGCATTTTAATGGAGGCGGACATTTTAATGCATCGGGCGGCAGCAGCACGGAAACATTGGAAAACACGGTTTTGAAATTTAACGAAGTTTTAAAAAATCATAAAAAAGAACTAAATGAAAGTACTTAAAATAATATTAGGATTAATTGTTGTTTTGTTTTTCGGTTGTAATGGATTTTCCACAGCCGAAAACGGATTGGAATTCAAAGTTTTAAAAAGAGGGAAAGGCATGTCATTGCCAGAAAATGGCGACATTGTTCAGTGTCATATTAGCATCACAACTGAAAACGATTCTGTTTTCTATTCCACATTTGGCAAAACACCCGAAAGGCTTATTATAACCGATGCCACCCATAAGGGAGGCGATATTATGGATGCTCTAAAAATGTTGTCTGAAGGCGATAGTGCACGCTTTTTGATAAGCGCAGATTCGTTTTTCTTAACAACACGACAAGAAACGGTGTTGCCAATGTTCTTAAAACCGAAAACAAAACTTTCATTTGTTATAAAAATGGATAGAAAGTTAACAAAAACACAATTGGACAGTATTGTTAATACAGAAAAACTGGAAAGATGGAATTTAGAGATTAACGAAATCAAGTCGTACAATATAAAAAATGGTTTGGAAATGCAAATTGATACCGCCACCGGAATTAGATATCAGTTTCACCAAAAACAATCGGACACGGCTAAAAGAATAACAGATGGCAAAATAATTACTTTCCATTTTATAGGAAAATTGATGAATGGCACAGAGTTTATGAATACATACACGGCTGGACATCCACAATCTGTTAGGGTTTTTAAAGAACAATTTAAACCAATTGGTTTTTACGAGATGTTAATAAGAATGAAAGAAAAAGAAAAGGCAACATTTATTTTGCCCTACGATTTGGCCTTTGGTGCTAGAGGCGTAGAAGGAATGATTCCACCATTTTCGACCTTGGTGTATGAAATTTATATATTAAAAGTAAACGATTAGTGATTATGAAAAAAATATTAATTACGGGCGGAGCGGGCTTTATTGGTTCACATGTTGTTAGATTATTCGTAAATAAATATCCTAACTATCAAATAGTCAATGTAGATAAATTAACCTATGCAGGCAATCTTGAAAACATAAAAGACATTGAAAATGCGGCAAATTATCAATTTATTAAAGGTGATATTACAGACACTAATTTTGTCGAATCATTATTTTTAAACCATCAATTTTCTGGGGTTGTGCATTTAGCAGCCGAATCGCATGTGGACAGGTCTATTTCCAATCCTATGGAATTTGTTTTAACCAATGTTGTTGGCACAGTGAATTTGTTAAACGCTGCAAAAACCATTTGGAAAGACAATCTTGAAAACAAAAGATTTTATCATATAAGCACCGATGAAGTGTATGGAACATTAACGGATGAAGGCAAGTTTTTGGAAACTACGCCCTACGATCCTAATTCACCTTATTCGGCTTCGAAAGCGGCAAGCGACCACTTTGTTAGGGCTTATCATCATACCTATAAATTGCCTATTGTATTGTCTAATTGCAGTAACAACTATGGTTCGCACCATTTTCCTGAAAAACTAATCCCTTTAATGATTAATAATATTTTGAATAACAAACCTTTGCCTGTTTATGGAAAAGGAGATAATGTTCGGGACTGGCTGTATGTTGATAACCATGCACGAGCTTTGTTAAAAGTGGTTGAAGAAGGAGAGCCCGGTGAAACCTATAATGTTGGTGGGCATAATGAAAAACAGAATATTGAAGTAGTATATACCATTTGTGACACTCTCGATAAATTAGTTCCTAAAGAAGCAAAGTATCGAGAACAAATTTCTTTTGTAACTGACCGCCCAGGTCATGACTTTCGATATGCAATTGATGCTTCAAAAATTGAAAAAAAATTAGGATGGACTCCCAAGGAAACATTTGGAAGTGGTATTAAAAAAACCATTCAGTGGTATTTGAATAATATGGATTGGATAG
>JBDNIM010000351.1:0-2612 GCA_041688295.1 Bacteroidia bacterium | reverse complement strand
GATTAATGTTGATTCCGAAAGACCCCGAAGATGCCAAAAATGCTATTATTGAGATAAGAGCAGGAACGGGTGGCGATGAGGCCAGTTTATTTGCAGGTGATTTAATGAAAATGTATTACCGCTATTGCGAAAACAAAGGCTGGAAAGTTGAACTTTTGGACGAAAACGAAGGCACAGCAGGCGGCTACAAAGAAGTGATATTGGAGGTTACGGGCAAAAATGTTTATGGCGATTTGAAATATGAAAGCGGGGTGCACAGGGTGCAACGCGTGCCAAAAACGGAAAGCCAAGGTAGGGTGCATACATCGGCAGCTACTGTGGCAGTTTTGCCAGAGGCAGAGGAAGTGGATGTGCATTTGAATCCGGCAGACATAGAAATGCAAACAAGCAGAAGTGGCGGTGCGGGCGGTCAGAATGTGAACAAGGTAGAAACCAAAGTGCAATTAACACACAAACCTTCGGGCATTGTTGTGGTTTGTCAGGTGGAACGGTCGCAGCTAGGCAACAGAGAAAGGGCGATGAATATGTTGCGTACAAAATTGTATGAAATAGCTTTGACCGAACACAATTCGAAAATAGCAAGCGCAAGAAAAACCTTGGTGGCAAGTGGCGATAGAAGTGCAAAAATCAGAACCTATAATTTTCCCCAAGGCAGGGTAACAGACCATCGTATCAATATGACGGTTTATGCGCTAGATGCCTTTTTGGGTGGCGAAGTTCAAGAGATGATTGATGCATTAAAAATGGCTGAAAATGCTGAAAGAATGCAGGAAGGAACGGATTAGGGGTTCTCAATGATGAATGATCAATGATGAATTATGAATTATGAATGATGAATGATCCGTTATCAATTCTCAATTTTCCATTAAGAATTCTCAATTATTCAATTGAGTGAGCATTGCAATTTGAATGAGATGAAATATTCTTCTGCCATCTTTTTTATCTAAAAATATTATTATAAAAACGATATTTAAAACTGTTAACACCAGATTTACGGCTGTTTGTGTTTTAGCTGAATAAACATAGAAAACTAACCATGCAAGCCCAAATGCTATCAAGAAATTTGAAAGTAAAATGAGCCAATTAAATCCATTTTTGTAAAGCTCGTAATTTTTAAATGAAAAATAGTATAAGAATAAAACAGTAGCAGGCACCATGAAGAAAAGGGCGTTTAATCCTGTTTTATTTGAAAAAAATAGCAATACAACAAGCGCAAGGCTGCATATTATTTCAATATTTATTCTTGATAAATTGACTTTCATTTTTAGTGTAATTATTTTTTCAAATTAAGGTAAGAATTACCAAAACACCAAACTATTTATCGCCAAGCAATTTTCTTTCTTTTGGCTAAAGCCAAGTACATTTTAAACAAATAAGATTGGTGTCGTTGTTTGTAAAGTATTAAAATAGTCTAAAAAGTTACTCTTACTTTAAATAAATTTCATCTCTTACATAAGTGTTATTAAGCCAAAAACAATGCTTAGTGTATTCTTTTGCTTTTGTTACTTTGTCATTTGCTGGCAAAGGAAAAGTGTCTTCAGCATTTGCAGCATGCGGCCTAACATGTGAAACCGAATTAAATGATTTATTTGGGAAATTCGTGTAACGAATTCCTTTTTTTACTTTTTTAACAATTTTCCCTTTCCTTACAATTTCTTTAGTTTTTGCCCAAACTTTTTCTGCTTCCAAAATATCTGCATAAGGCATATTCCAAAATTTTACATTTCTTAAAACGAGTTCTTCATTTTCAAACTGATAGAATACAAACAAAAATTTGTGTTCTAAAATATCTTTAAAATCAGAGTCGTCCCATTCTTGGTTTACAATTTCTTCGTATTTGAAATTAGGAAATGAAATATCTTCTTTGGGTAGATTATTTTCTTTTAAACGCACTGTTTTAATTATGATTTCCGCTTTTTCAAACTCTTCTATTTCTTGGTTCAACTCAATTCCTAAAATAACTTTTGTCAAATTTGCATAGAAATTTTTGGCTTTTACATTAATAATAATCTTGGTTGTGGCAAGTATTTCATAAATTGTTTTTCCATAATAGAGTTCAAATTTTGAAATTTACAAATTTCAGAGTATATTTTTTCACATTACCACTTTCATCAAATAATTAAAAATAGTTGATTTTTAAAACCTAGCGTTTTTAAAAATAAAACAAAAAAAAGGGGGCAAATTGCCCCTTTTTCTAATGTCCGTTAATTGTTTTATCAGCTACTGCACCAACACTTTTTCTTTGAAAACCTGTCCGTTGGTTTTTATCACAATGAAATGAATGTTTCTATTTCATCATTTTACAATAAATCTCATCTCTATTAATATCCATAAATTTATTTTCATCAATATTTCAAGACTTGTAAGACACTGATGCAAAAAGGAAATTACTACTGTTGTATTCATTCTCGTTTTTAGTAGATTTTTTCCAAACAATAGGAAGCAATAATTATTTAAAACAAAAGGTGGTTTTATATATCTTTGCAAAAACAATTTTATGTTGAACGAGCATCTAAATCCTGAATCAGAAAAACTTACGCAAACAGACAAAGACATTGAAAAAGTGTTGCGCCCGTCCAATTTTGATGATTTTACTGGTCAGGACAAAATTC
>JBDNIM010000350.1:0-2797 GCA_041688295.1 Bacteroidia bacterium | reverse complement strand
TTCATCTTTTTAACTTTATACAACTACTGAATTTTTTTGAAAATCCCGAAAAAAACTGGGATACACAAACAAATTATAAAGACCAATTAATGCTTTTTGGTTAGCGTGTTTTTAGAAAACATATAATAAAAAACATAACTATCTGATTATTAATTACTAAATTTTCAAAAAATCGTTTTTTAAAGTTTTATCGGACATTAGTGATTTCTTATATCTCTTATGCTAATGTGGTTTTAATTTTTAATTAGGTTTAATTGCCAATAGGGAATACCTCGGTTTGGGGATTTTTTTATTATTCTATATTGTAGGTGTCAATTCAGAATTACGAATTTAAACCAATTACTTATAAATCAAACACATTTGAACGAATGATTTCATCCTAACCGACTTTATACATTTTTATATAAAGAGCCTTTTCGAATTGACAGAGCCGCATAAAGTCCTGCTTTCCTCCAAAACCATTTCAAATTACCCTCTAACCCCAATTAAAACATGCTCAAACCCTTTCAAAGCAATGTAATAGTGCTGTTAGTGTACTATTGAGAAAACGCAGCTTTTTGTCCTTTTTACAATTGTTCTTTTTGGTTTCATTGCATTACAAACATTTAGGACAAAGACCTGACAAAGTAAAATTCATTTCACTAACTTTGTAGTTTTTTGGCAACTTGTATGACGGCTGAACATTTTCAAGACAAGTAAGAGACTTGCATTTTGTACAATTAAAATGAATGTGGTTATGGTTATGTTTTATAACACACGAATGACAGCCAGCATATTTTACAACTCCATCTAGATTGACTATTTTATGAATGATTCCTTCCGTCAACAATCTTTCCAATACACGATAAATTGTTACTCTATCACAAAGTCCTTCTAAAGATTTTTGAATTTCACTGTGTGAAAGAGCAACAGTTGAAGAGATAATTAATTCTTGAATTTCTGTTTTTGCATTGGTATTTCTTACAACTTTCATTATTTTTTATTTAATTTAATGCAACACAGTTGCATTTGCAAAGTTAATTATTATCTTTGCAGCATTATTAACAATTACAAAAAAAAATGAAAAAAAAAATTTTAACAACAGTTGCGCTTTCTATTATTCTTTTAAATGCTTGCAAGAAAGATGCCCACGATGACGATCACAAGCACAACCACGACTCTGTGCCAAAAATTACAATTAACGACCCTAAAAAAGCAGAGTATGAAACGGGAGACACGGCTTTTGTAAATGCAGTAATAACTGATGAACACGAATTAGAAGAGGCGAAGTGCTATTTTATTACCCAACCACAAAATGACACATTATGGCATCTTAAGCGCCATTCGCATTCCAAAAGTATTACTTTTAATTCATTCTTTGTAATTGGCAATCTTCCCGATGGTCAGAAAGTAGATTTTATTGTTGTAGCAGAAAACGAGTCAGGAAAAACTGCAACGGCAAAACATAGCTTTGAAGTGCATGAACATTAATTAAAATACTTTCATTTCTTCATTAAAGTGCTATAGGCAAATTATAAAACTTATAGCACTTTATTTTAAATTTTATTGCATCAAAATAATTTATATGATGTCCGCATAAAATTTTATCCCTAAATTTGGGGAGTAAATGGCTATACAGCATAAAAATAGGACAATCAAGCATAGTAATTATTTGGTCTATATTGAAAAGCATATTCAGTAATAATTGCTTACACAAAGAATTAAACAAAACAATTTGTAGATCAATCGCTATTGTTTTGCTTTATGCTTAGCAGCATTACTCAAATATTATCACAAACTTTAACAATTCAAAAATGATCAACACTATCAAACTAAATAAAGCAGATATAATAGGTGTTTTAAGTTCATCCATTTGCTTAGTGCATTGTATCGCAACACCACTATTAATAGCTTTTGGAGCAGGTTTTTTAACAAATCCGTTTTTTAAATATTTATTTCTAATTATTTCTTTTATCTCGATTTTAAAAGCAACTGAAAAAATAACACATCCCAAAAATTCTTTTTTGCTGTGGGTTTCTTTTTGGGGATTTTTGTTTTCTACCTTATTACAAGAAGAATTTCATTGGCTGCATTATTCAGGATATTTTTTTGCGCTACTAATCATTACGGGACATCTATTAAATATTAAATATTACAAACAATTTACAAAACCAGACGAAAATGAAAATTAGGATAATTAATATAATCATGTTCTGCTATTGCTGCAACCTAGCCCCAAGTTGCAATCACGCGCAACAAACCAAAGGTTTACAAGCAGGAGATTTGCTTTTTCAAAATTTGGATTGTGGACAGTTGTGCGATGCAATTGAAACAGTAACCGAAGGCGTAGATGGCAAGGATTTTTCTCATTGTGCAATGGTTGTGAACATCAATGATACACTAAAAGTAATTGAAGCAATTGGCCATAAAGTGCAGGTAAATTCATTACAAAACTTCTTTGCCCGCAGCGGAGATACTGCTGAAATAAAAAACATTGCTGTTGGCAGAGTGAAACACCAATATGAAAATCTCATAAGCAAAGCAACGGGAAATGCAAAACAACTCATAGGGCAACCCTATGATGATGCGTTTTTATTGAACAATCAAAAATTGTATTGTAGTGAATTGCTTTATGAAGTATTTAAGGAAGCCAATAACAAAAATAATTTTTTCGTTTTAGAGCCAATGACTTTTAAAAACCCTAAAACAAACGCCTTTTTCCCTGCTTGGGTGACTTATTATAAACAACTAAATAAAGAAATTCCCGAAGGACAAGCGGGAATAAATCCAGGGCTAATTTCTCGTTCCAACAAAATTC